>JACMJT010000101.1 GCA_014380505.1 Hyphomicrobiales bacterium
CCGATCTGGGCGCCGATGTTGTCGAAGGGCTCATCGAGCTCGATGTCCTTGGCAATGGTGACGCCGTCGTTGGTGATGGTGGGGGCGCCGAACTTCTTGTCCAGCACGACGTTGCGACCCTTGGGGCCGAGCGTCACTTTCACGGCCTCGGCCAGGATGTCGATGCCGCGGAGCATGCGCCCGCGCGCGTCGGCCGAGAATCGGACTTCTTTAGCTGCCATTGGATACTTCCTCTAATTCGCTGTTGTCGGGTGGGCGCCGGCGTGGCCTAGGACTGCGTGGCCTAGGCGGCCTTCCGCGCGGGCTTGGCGGTGCCCTCGATGACGCCCATCACGTCGCTTTCCTTCATGATCAGCAGCTCTTCGCCGTCGATCTTGACCTCGGTGCCCGACCACTTGCCGAACAGGATCTTGTCGCCGACCTTCAAGTCGATCGGGGTGAGCTTGCCGCTTTCGTCGCGGCCGCCGGGGCCGACGGCGATGACTTCGCCTTCCTGCGGCTTTTCCTTGGCGGTGTCGGGAATGATGATGCCGCCGGCGGTCTTCGTATCGCCTTCGATGCGGCGGACGACCACGCGGTCATGCAACGGACGGAACTTCATGCCATCCTCCTGGCTTTGTTGAGAGATTGGTGTTTTGGGTGCCGCCTTGGCACTCACCGGGGGCGAGTGCTAGCGGACCGGCGAATACATGGCGGTCGAGCCGCAACCTGTCAAGAATTGACGCGCGGAAAATTCAAGCTGCGACACTGGAAACAGCCATTTTCGCAGATGCGAAATGAGCGGCTGGCGCCGGCAAAAGCCAAGCCCGGAGAAACCTTGGCTTCGATTGGCTTTGGTTGGCTTTCCTTGGCTTTTTCGGGCCTTCGCGGTTGGCTTTTATTGGCTTTCCAAGCCCCAAAGGTTGGCTTTCCTTGGCTTTTCCAGCGCCAAACATTGGCTTTTCCTGGCTTTATCGACGCCGCTCTGTTGGGCGTGTGCCGGCCCAAGATCGCTGGCGCCCCACCGATGCGGCGCGGGCGCTGCACGATGTCAACAAATGTAAACAGCCACCGGCCGCGCGGAGACGCACCAACCATCCGAGCCGCAGCGCATCTCCGCCGCACGCCCGTTCACCAGCCCCGCCGCGGGGACCGATGCGTTTCCACTTCGCCCGCGCTTCGACGGGTCAAAATAACGGCGGCATTGTTTCATGTTTTGTTCTAAAAATCAAGGCCGCCAACGCAACCGCGACTGGGAAATAGCTCTGCGGTCGTTGCAGGTGCAGATGCTTACCGTCGCAGCATTTAATTCACCCGCGGGAGTCCAGGCTGTGGAGGTCGATGGACGCCTATTTGCACAACAGGAACACATTGGATTCGGACTCTACGTCGCCACGGATCGCAGCCTTCGCTTTCATCAGGGCGTGCAGTTGCCGGACGGCGAGATCATGGTGGATGACTTCTCGGGCGCGGGTAGTATTTGGACGGTGACGCGAGATACGTCATTCGCCTGGGTTACGAAGAACCAGGGAACCCCGGATTTGGTACATGGCTCGCTTGTGCAAATGATCCGTGTCTTCGGTGAGCGATTTTCGATTAAGCGGTCACCCGGCTCTTGAAATCGATGTGAGCGGAAGAGTGAGAGGGGTCTGACCCCTTGTCCCTCACATACATCGTCCTAGTCCGGCGGGAGACGCGAGAATCGGAAATCGCAGTGGTCCGCGCCGCCAGCCAGCGTTTGCGTCCTTTCCAGGTGGATGCCTCGCGTTGCATAGGCGTCGAAATCAAGCCCACAAATGTTCGGCAGGATTTCTTTATCTCCATGGCGAGCCGCGAATTTGCAAAAGCCGCAAGCCTTGTAGTTGATGCCGAATTCAAACTTGTCACCCGGGCCCGGCTCGACGAAATCGTAGACGAAATCTTCCGGAAATTCTTTCCGATGGCTTTTTGCAGCCTGCTCGCGCAGCACGGTCTGATTCTCTGACGACATGAATTGACGCCCCGAAGCGGAACGTCTCGGGCAGGGTGAGCAATTGCGCCGTATAGGTTTCCCGCTCGATTTCGCCGATCACCGACAGCGGCACGCCGTGTCGCCGGAGCACCCGGCTGATGGCCATGAAGCCCATGAGACGCATGAAGAAATCGCTCATGCGACTTGCCGCACCTCCGACATAGGGCATGTGGGTAAGCACGATTTCGAATTCAGCCATCACCTCCTGCCTGATTCCGTCGACATTGGACAGCTGCGTGCGCTCGTGCAACATCGGTTCGGCAAGGTCGAGGCGATGGCGCATGGCGGCCTCCATGGCGCCGCGATGCGACTCGTAAAAGGGATGGATGCTCTCAGCCATGGGATACCTCTCCAAACAATTTGCCTGTTGAAACATACTAATGATGGACCGAATCCGACATGAACGCGCCGCAGGTAGCCACCGTCTGCGCAAAGCGCTTCAAAGCGAACCCGGTGAACTCAAAGGAAGGTCAGATCCGATTGTCCTGGCCTGGGCCTGCGCGACACGACCGCATCGCGCCTGACCGTGTTTTTCTACAGCTCGTCTTTTGTGGTGGCGCTACTGGTGCCGCGCTTCGCGCCATCGGAGAAGCTGCG
>JACMJT010000102.1 GCA_014380505.1 Hyphomicrobiales bacterium
AGGCTGAGAGCGCCGCTCCAGAGGGCCTGGGCCACGTTGGCGATGCCATTCTTACGCATGATGTTGAGTGCGAAGCTGCGGGCGCGGGCCATGATGCCGGGGTTGTCGCGGATACGGCTTTTGTCCTCGTCGCAGGAGACATCGCGGACATAGTGGTTGCGGTTCTCGATGCCCCAATGGCCTCGGATGGCGGCAGCCCATGCGGTCGCCGGGAAGCCGGCGGCGGACGAGACGTAGAAGGCGACCTCGCCGCGCTGGTCCCACAGGCCGGTGGCGGCGGAATGGAGCAAGGTGCGCCGGGTCACGCGGATGATGGTCTTGATGAAGGGTTGCCACTCGGTCCCGGCCAAGGCATCGCCGACCGGGAAGACCTCAACGGTACGATCTTCCTGGCGGGATCGGCCCTTGCCCCGCGAGAACGCCGTGTCGGAGAGAGCGCCGTTGGCGGCGACGGCGCAGGCGGTTTCGAACAGATTGGACTGGTTGGCCTTTCACCTGGACCAGCAGATGGTTGCCGGTGTCACGGGCAGTCTCGAATGTTTTTTTGACAGTGCATGGCGTCGAGGGTGAACAGACGCCCGGTCAGGCCCAGCGCCGCGATCATGGCCTGGGCGGCGGTAATCTCGTTGCTCTTCTCGGCGATCGCCAGATGGCCGAGGATGATCTGGCCTTCGGCGGCAAAGGCGCTCAGCACATGCGCCGCCTTGCGGTCGTGGAAGGCATCGAAGCTGCCGCGCAGGGTCTTGCCGTCGATGGCCACCGCCGGGGGAATGGTCGCGCCTTCAACCGGGGCTTCGGCAAGACCGGCGGCGTGCTCGCGGATCACGCGCTCCATCTCGTCGGCATCGAGACCATGCAGGATGAACCGCACCGACGAATAGGCCGGAGCGCGGCGGAGCGACACGCCAAACCCGCCGTTCAGGCGGTTCAGATGGGTCCGGATGAAGCCGTGAACCTGACGATACGACCGCGCACCGGCCAGCATCGCCAGCACCGTGAACAGCAGGATCGGGGCCAACGGGTACATCTTCCCCTGACCGCGACGGGGATCGGAAACCTGGGAAAACAGCGACTGCAGCGTGCTCGGCATCGGGGCAACCCTCAGGGATGGGAGCCCCGTATAGATTCATGTGTGGACGACCGCTGGGCGCAAGGAGAAACTGACGAACAACAACAAAGTCAGGTGCCGTCATGTGTCCGGCCTCTAAAGGTGCGGTACGTATGACCGCGGGCCATGATGAAATCCGCGGATCAGGTCCCAATCAGACAAACGCACATTGTGTGCACATGAATCTATGCGGGTCTTCCCGATCCCCGGCTTGACCGGATTGCCATCACGTCACATTCACCCCTGCACGTTGTGGGTCCCGTTCCTTGCCGAGCCCTTCTTTGGTCAAGCCGGGCTGGAAGCGGGAAAAGTATCGCTATAAACCTCACCCTTGGTGAGCACGGCCCAGGCGATGCGCGCCATCTTGTTAGCCAGTGCAACCGAGGCCAGACGCGGCGATTTGCGATCAAGCAGCGTCTTCAGCCATTCCCCCTTGCCCGGAGCCTTATCGCGGGCGTAACGGATGACGCTGGTGGCGCCGATCACCAGCAGGCGGCGGAGATAGCTATCCCCAGCCTTGGTGATGTGCCCCAATCTGTGCTTGCCGCCGGTCGAGTTTTGGCGTGGCACCAGCCCCAACCATGCTGCCAGTCTTCGTCAGCATTTGAAAACAGACGGATCAGGGACGGAGACGGCCAGCGCCGAGGCGGTGATCGGGCCGATGCCGGGGATGGTGGCGAGATTGCGGCTGGCCTCATTGGTCTTGTGCCAGGCAACGATCTGCCCTTCCAGCGCTTCCACGCCTTGGCCGCAGGCGTCGATCTGCTCGGCGATTTGCCGTAGGGCGATGCGCGCCAGCTCGGGGATCGCGGCGTTATCAAGACCGTCGATCAGTTCCCTGATCTTGCGCACGCCTTGCGCCGCCACGATACCGAACTCGGCCAGATGGCCGCGCAAGGCGTTGATCAACATGGTCCGCTGACGCACCATCAAGTCGCGGGTCCAGTGCAGCATCAACACGCCTTGCTGCTCCGCACTCTTGGCTGGCACGAAGGTCATGTGCGGGCGCGTGATTGCCTCGGCGATGGCCGCCGCATCATTGGCGTCATTCTTCTTGCCGCGCGGCACGTAAGCCTTGACCAGAATCGGTGCAATCCGCCGCACCTCGTGTCCAAACGCAGAAATCCGCCGAGCCCAATGATGCGCCGAACCGCAAGCCTCCATGCCGACCAGACAGGGAGGCAGCTTCTGGAAGAATGCCTCAACCTCGGTGCGTCGTAGCTGGCGGCGAACAACCGCTTGCCCGGCTTCGTCGACCCCATGAATCTGGAAAACGAGTTTGGCAAGATCAATGCCAATGGTAGCAATCACCGTGTGGAAGGCCCTCCTAAATATGGAGTTTCAATCACGACTACCCAATGGCACCTCAATGCCGGTGGGCAGCGGTCGTCCACACCATCAGACTTTTTTCGTTTTGGGAATCCCCTTTCGTTCCAAAATTAGAACTGCTGCCCGCCTGCCGCGCGAGACACTCCTACCAGACGGTTCCTACCTCAGTCGCATCTATGCCTGCGAGCGAGATCGCAGGCATAAGACCGGCGGGGTGGCCGTGCGGGTCGTTGACTACCGATTGGACGGTGTGACCGGCGCCGAACCCCTCTACCGGTTGGTCACCACAATCTTTGATCCCACCGTTTCCGCCGAAGATCTGGCCGCCCTCTACCACGAGCGCTGGGAAATAGAGACCGCCTTGGATGAACTCAAGACCCATCTGCGCGGCGCCCGCATAGTCTTGCGCAGCAAGACCCCCGATCTGGTCCGCCAGGAATTTCATGGCCTGATGATGGCTCACTTCGCCGTCCGCAATATTATTCACGATGCCGCGCTGCGGGCCGACGAGGATCCGGATCGCCTGTCCTTCCTTCATGCGGTTCGGGTCATCCGCCGAAAACGGTCGGCCTTCGTCGCACTTCCCCCCTGCGGACAAGCCAGCCTTCCTTGAAGGGGTCCTGGCTGAAATCCTTCAGGAACGGGTCTCCTCAAGCCGAACCAAGCGAAACCCGCGTGGCGTTAAGCGCAAGATGAGCGGCTATAGCCTCAGGAAAAAAGGCGACCCACCACTCCCCGCCTACGATATCATCGCCGCCATCGTGGTCGTTAAGTGAACCGTATTGGGGTTAGCTCCCGTCCAGCCGGGGATGGACGCTGAGAGCGTTGTAGTCGATCTTGCCGTTGGAATTCTTCGGCAGATCTACTCCGGCACCATAGGCAGGCAGGTGCTTACGGCATTCGGCCAAGGATGGCGTCAAACGGATTGCCGTCAGTGAAGTCCTGGACCGCATCCGGTTGACCGGCGTTAGCAAAAACACCGGCGATCACGGCACCGGGCTGATCGGCGAGAATGCGCAGGCATTCTTTGGCCATTTGACCGCCGCCGATCACCAGGAATGTGTCATCGCTTGCTCTCCAATTGCCAGCGCAATGCCACCAGTTCGTTGTAAAGCTCCTGGTTCCCTTCGAAATCACGTTCGCATTGTTCGATCTGCGGGACATATTCGGCGGGCAGGGAGGCATACAGCATGAAGACACGCCGCAAGTTCAGGATTTCCTGGGCGGAAATCTGCGGCATGGTCAGGATCGAGCCTTCCGTGAAGGAAATCTGCGGTTCGCTCCCGGTAATGAAGCCCTCGCGGATACAAACCTCGCGCAATTCCTGCCCCGGCAAGGGCTGGAAAATGCTGACAATGGCCACGGTGGATTTGATGTCGCGGCAAAGCTCGATGGTCTCGAAAATCTCCTCGCGGGTTTCGTAGGGGAAACCGATCAGGAAGAATGCCGAGGTGCGGATGTTGCGCTCATTGAGCATGGCAAACGCCTGACGGATGCGGTCCTTACGGGTGCGGCGGTTGCACACGTCGAACAGAATCCGTTCCGATCCCGATTCCACCCCCATGCTGACCTGATAGAACGGCGCGCCCATCTGATCCAAAAGATCGAGCTTCTCGGGATTGATGGTTTCGGGCCGGGTTTGGACGATGAAGGGAAGGCGAATGAACTCGGCATATTTGCTCGAAAACTCCCTCAGCCACGCAATGGGGTGGCCGAGGAAACATTCATCCATCAGGTAGAACAGCTCGATATTGTGGTCCTTCATCACCTGGAGCATGCCGGCGATGACCGAATCCACCGGGCGCTGGCGAACGAATTTGCCAAGCCCCTCATAGGCCTTCTTCAAGGCGGTGTTGCCGCAATAGGTGCAGCTATAGATACAGCCGCGCGCAACCTCGAAGCCAAAGCGGCGGTAGGTGCGACCGTCGAAGGGGTAGGTGAAGTACTCATCCGAAAAGATGGAATAGTCCGGACTGACTTCCCAAAGCTTATCGGGCGCGATGAGATTGCGGCGGCCATTGTCTTTGACCTGCCGGGTCTGGCGATCGATGCTGATGGTTCCAACAATATCGGATATGCTTGCTCCGCTTTCCACATTTGCCAACAACTCGGCAAACACTTCTTCGCCCTCGCCCATGCAGACGACATCAAAGAATCCGTCTTCAACAATGTTGGACGAACAAATGATGGCATGGAGACCGCCGATAATCGTCACCGTCTCGGGCGGCAGGACGATAGCTTTCCAGAATTTCGACAGGAACTCGTAATCGATCGTCATGCAGGAAACCGCAACGACGTCCGGCTTCACGTCGTCGATCAGCGCTTGTAAATCCATGACAAGCTGTTCGGCGGGCAAACTTTGCCTTGCGCCGCCATCGGCCACCGGCTTGAACTCCGCCGAGGCGGATCGGCTTTGGCCGCTGCGCGGGACTTCATAAGGATAGGCGTCGAAGAATGAGGACCGCCAGCCCTGGTGACGGGCAATTCCCGATAATATGGGCGTTGCACCCGGGATCACCGGCGTGGATGTTGTATTGGGATAAATAAAAAGAACGGACTTTTGCATGTGCATCTCACATGGACTAACTAAATTCGACAATGACTTTGCCGGAAGGGCAGATTCTCCCTCCCAAACAGAGCGGCATAGTTGCATGGCGGACTGAACGAATCAACGAGCGCCCCGTCACGGCCTCTGCGCCCGCCAAGTTTCCGTCGCCTTGCTCCGGGCAGCATGATAATGGAAGGCCCTGAGTTTTGCGAGCCGAGCCCTATGGATAAATCGATTCTTTCCGCATTGATATTGGCCTGCTTTGTCCTTGTCCCGATGCTTGCCCTGGTGTGGAGCGGCAGGGCTGTTCAATGCTAACGACATGCCCGCTGGAGCGGCCTGCGGGTTAGCAATAAAGACGATTGAACGAAACCGCTGGCGCGGTATTTGAGCCTGAGAAGACGGCAAAGGTTCCCGTCTGACAGGGTTGGTTTCCCGACCACCCTACAGACAGGAGGCCCCGATGGCCGACATAAGCCCTCTGCGTCGCCGCATGATCGAGGACATGAGCGTCCGCAATCTGTCGCCGGCGACCCAACGATCCTACCTTCACGCGGTTTCGAAGTTCAGCCGTTTCTTCCATCGGTCGCCGGATCGGCTCGACCTTGAGGACGTGCGGACTTGGCAGGTCCACCTGGTGTCGCAGGGGATCTCGTGGGCCAGCCTCAACCAGTTCGTGGCGGCGCTACGGTTCTTCTATGGGGTGACGTTGCGGTTCCCGGAAATCCCTGAGCGGATCACCTATGCCCGCCAGCCGCGGCGGTTGCCGGTGGTGCTGAGCGCTGACAAGGTGGTGCGCTTCCTGGAGGCGGTTCCCAGCTTGAAGAATCGCACGGCGCTGACCACGGCCTATGCCGCCGGGCTACGGGTGTCGGAGGTGGTGGCGCTGAAGCCCGCCGATATCGACAGCGGCCGGATGGTGATCCGGGTCGAACAGGGTAAGGGGCGCAAGGACCGCTACGTCATGTTGTCGGCGCAGTTGCTCGGTATCCTGCGCACCTATTGGCGGCTGGCGCGGCCCCGGCATTGGCTGTTTCCCGGCCGCGAGGACAAGCCGATCGAGCCGAATGTGCTCAATGGCGCCTGCCGCTCGGCCTGCGCCACAGCTTCGCCACCCATCTGCTGGAGGCGGGCACCGACATCCGCATCATCCAGGTGCTGCTCGGCCACAACAATCTGTCGACGACGGCCCGCTACACCCAGGTGTCCACCGCGATGATCGCCCAGACGGCCAGCCCGCTCGACGGCCTCGACCTGATGGTGGTGCCGCCGTCCTGAGATGGCAGCCATGGCCGGGGGGCTGGAGGTGGCGGATGTGTTCCGCCGCTTCGGCACCGCCTAGCAGGCTGCCCAGGACGGTCCTCTCGACCGTGGCCGCCGCCGGGTGATGGCCGCCATCCAGGCATGCCGCACCGCGCAGTTGGGCGGTCATAGCGAGTCCTGCGGCGCGTGCGGGCTGGTGCGCATCGCCTACAATTCCTGCCGCAACCGGCACTGCCCCAAATGCCAGGGGCTGGCGCGCGCCCAATGGCTGGCCGATCGCCAGGCCGAGTTGCTGCCGGTGCCGTATTTCCACGTCGTCTTCACCGTGCCGGCCGAGATTGCCGCCATCGCCTTCCACAACAAGGCGGTGGTCTACGACATCCGCGCCACCAGCAGCAGGCGGATGAGCTTGCTGGCGACGGCGTAGGAGCGCAACACCTCGAACAGCGAGAGGAAGACGATCAGCCCGGCAAGAGAGACCAGCAGCGGCGCCGCCGGTGCCCAATTGGGGCCGAA
>JACMJT010000103.1 GCA_014380505.1 Hyphomicrobiales bacterium
ATACGCTTGAGTGTCATCTATTTCTCCAGTTCCCGAATTGAACGCGCTGTCTAGCGCCGCTTGACCACCGCTTCAATGACCGCGAGCAGGACACGGGGCAGGGTCTCGAATGCGTAAGGCGCATGGAGCCGTTCCAGCCAATGGTGATAATCCCGCCCCCAGGGGCCGATGTTGATGCAAGGGTAGCCCGCAGGCTCCGGCATCACGAAGCTGGTGCCCCAGATCGGCGTATTGCCGGCCGCCGCCGAAAGATCGCCCGCCGCCTCGCCGAGGAAACTCATGTCGGAAATTCCGGGAAAATAGCGCACCCGTGAAAGCCCCTGGGTGTTTGCCGCCGCCATGATGGTATCATCGAGAGACTTATCCCTCAGCGCCACGGCCGGATAGGGTATCGAGCCAAATCCCATGATCACGGCGGGGCCGGGAAGTGCCGACTTTTCCCAGACGTGGGCGGTCATCAGCTTGGCCCGCTCCGGCAAATCGAGATGGGAGAGCGTTGCCAGCTCCGCGGCCTTTGCGGCGATCTCCGCTTGCGGAAGTAGCGCCGCAAGCCCTGCATAATCCATGACCGGAATATCGCGCCCTACTTTTTGGGCGGCGCGCGCCATGGCGCGGCGCGCCAGATTTAAACCGATGTCGAAGACGTCGCGCGCCGGACGCTTGTGCTGCAACGTGTTCCAGTAAATCCAGGCTTGCGCCGGGGTCGTGACGTTGTAGCCGGATTTCAAATCCTTGGCGGCAAGTGCGGTGGGTGGCGCTGCGATTTCATCGCCACTCGTCTCCGCCAGCTCCGGCGCCAACTCGAATTCGGTCAAAAGCTCCGCGGCAAGATAGGCAGCGTTGACGCCATCCCTCGGGTAACACGCATGGGTTTCCTTGCCGACGACGAATGCCGTCAGCAATTGCTTGCCAATGGAGCCCAGCCCGACCACTCGCCCCGCTGTGCCATCGCCCTGGTCCGAAATGGCATCGAGGTTGATGACGAGATCGATTTGAAGTCCATGCTCCGCCGCGATCCCAGCCATTTGCGGGACGGCGGCGCGCGCTCCCGCCGAGCGGTCTTCCTCATCCGAGACGCCGATGAACAGCAGCGTGCCGTCGCCGCGATAGCTCTCCATGGCGGCGAGCCCCGCAGCGAGGCCTGCCTTCATGTCAAGCAACCCCCGGCCCGGCAGGAAATCGCCGCTTTCCAGATTGGCGAGCGCCAAGGCATTTTCGCCGCTGCGCTTCAGCCGCGCGATAAGCTCCGGCGCCAGCTTTTCCGGCGCAAACGCGAGAGGCTTCAACTCCCCATAGTCTTCGATGGGCACCACGTCGAAATGGCCGGTGAGCACGATTGTCCTGGGCGTCTTGCCCCGCTTCAGCGCGAACACATTGCTGCGCCCTGCCGGATCGCCGGGGATAGCCTCGGTCCACACACGGTCAAATTTGGAGCCACCCAGAAAATCCGCAAGCTTGTGCGCGAACGCCGCTTCATCGGCGGACCGCGTGACCGATGGCCACGCTGTGATCGTCAGCGCGATCTCCCGCGCGCGGGCCCCCATGTCGTTTCTCATGCGAACTTCCGGTCGTAGTCGAGAACCGCATTGAGGAGCACCTGTGAACCCGAGCCGCATTCCTCAAGCGTCGTCGACTCTGCCTCGTTGTGTGAAATGCCGCCGAGACAGGGAACGAAAATCATGGTGGTGGGAGTGACACGCGCCACGTACACAGCATCATGTCCCGCCCCCGATGGCATCTCCCGCACCGTATAGCCGGCTTGCTCAGCGCCGCGCCGCACGCACGCGATCAGATCGGGATCGAATTTCACCGCTGTCGATTTCCAGATGCACTTCTCTTCAAGCTCAAGCTTCAAATCAGCAGCAATTTCGGGCAGCGTTTCCTGATATTCCTTCTCCATGTGGTCCAGCACCACTTCCTCGGGGTGTCGGAGATCGACGCTGAAAAAAACTTCCCCCGGCACCACGTTCCGGCTGTTGGGCCGGTTCTCCAAGAGACCGACACTGGCCACACCGGGCAGATGCTTCATGCCGATCTCGTTGATGGCCTCGATCATCCGCGCAGCGCCAAGCAGCGCATTCTTGCGGAGGCTCATGGGGGTTGCGCCCGTATGGGATTCCTGACCCTTCACCGTCACCTCGTACCAGCGCGCACCCTGGACGCCGGTGACGACACCGATCATTTTTTGATCGGCTTCAAGAAGAGGGCCTTGTTCGATATGCAGCTCGAACATCGCCTGAAACTTGATCGAACCCGCAGGCTTCGGGCCCAGATACCCGATGCGTTTCAGCTCATCGCCGAACTTGGCGCCATCGCGATCCTCGCGCGTGTAGGCAAACTCCGGCGTGAACACTCCCGCATAGACGCCCGAGCACAGCATGGCGGGAGCAAAGCGGGC
>JACMJT010000104.1 GCA_014380505.1 Hyphomicrobiales bacterium
CGCGGCGGCTGCCGATGCCGGATTTTTGCAGAAAGATATTGAGCCGCATTCCCCAATTACCCTGTCACCCCGGCGAAAGCCGGGGTCCATGACAGACATGGATTCCGGCTTTCGCCGGAATGACGGAAAAGGGAACTATCCACTCAGCCCCCCGTCACGGGCGGGAAGAAGGCAACCTCCCTAGCTCCCATAAGAGAGGCGTCCAGCGGCACATGGGCCTTGTCCACGGCCGCTCGCAACGTCCGGCGATCGGCGAAGGCGGCAGCACAGCCTTCATCGCGGGCGCTAAGAAAATCGATCAGTCCACTGACGGTATTGACAACGGGCGGAAGCTCGATCCTGTCCTCGCTGCGTCCAACGATCTGGCGCACCCGCGCGAAATAGAGAATCTTCACTTAGTCCACCACATGGCGGAGGCCGGCGCGGAAATAATCATAACCCGTATAAAGCGTGAGTCCCGCCGCGACCCACAGGAGGCCAATGCCGAATTCTGTGACGTAGGGAACAAGCCTGTCGCCCGCTGGTCCCGCGATGAGAAAGCCGATGGCGAGAAACTGCGCCGTGGTTTTCCACTTGGCAATCTTGGTGACGGGCACCGACACCTGAAGCTCGCCCAGATATTCGCGAAGCCCCGAGACTAAAACCTCGCGTGACAGAATGATGATCGCAGCCCAAATGTGACCGCCGAACAGAATGCCATCTGCCGAGAGCACCAGCAGCACCACCGCCACCAGCACCTTGTCGGCGATGGGATCGAGCATGCGCCCCAGTGAGGATTGCTGTTGCCACTTGCGGGCGAGGTAGCCATCGAGAAAATCCGTAGCCGCCGCCACGATGTAAATCGCCAGTGCCGCCCAGCGGGCGCTGTTGCCGCCATACATGAGCAGGCCCGCCACGGCCGGAACGGTAACGATCCGCCCATACGTGAGAATGTTGGGCAAATTCCAGATTTTCGAATAGCCAGCCACTTTTTCAGCCTCGGCTCGACTCACCATGTCGCTCATTGTGCGCCTTCATGGAAGTGATCGTAAATGGCCTGCGCCAGGGCACGGCTCACGCCATCGACCGCCGACAATTCCGCAACTCTTGCCTGCCCCACCGCTTTCGCCGATCCGAAGGCCTGGAGCAAGGCCTTCTTGCGCAATGGTCCAATGCCGGGAATATCGTCGAGCGGATTGGCGCCAATCGCCTTGGAACGCTTGGCCCGGTGCGTGCCGATCGCAAACCGGTGCGCCTCGTCCCGCAGGCGCTGGATATAGTAAAGCACCGGATCGCGGGCTTCGAGCATAAAGGAGGGCTTCCCCGTCACATAAAAATGCTCGCGCCCCGCATCGCGGTCAGGCCCCTTGGCAACACCCGCCACCGGAAGGTTGAACAGGCCCAATTCATTCAGCACCCCCTTTGCCGCCGAAAGCTGCCCCTGCCCGCCGTCAATCAGCACCAGGTCGGGCCAGGCCTGCTCGCCATTTTCCTCAGCTTCGCCACGCATGCCTTCCTCTTTCAAAAGCCGCGCGAAGCGCCGGGTCAGCACTTCTCGCATCATGGCGAAATCGTCCGAGGTCACATCCGCGCGGATGTTGAACTTGCGGTATTGCGATTTGATCAGTCCCTCCGGCCCCGCCACGATCATGGCGCCCACGGGATTGGTCCCCTGAATGTGCGAGTTGTCGTAAACCTCGATCCGCTTCGGCGTTTCAGGAAGAGAGAACACGCGTGCAACACCTTCCAGCAATTTCGCCTGTGATGAAGATTCAGCCATCTTCCGCCCCATGGCTTCGCGCGCATTTGTGACGGCGTGATCAACCAGCAGCTTTCTTTCACCCCGTTGCGGCACTGCCACGTCAACCCGCCTGCCTGCCAAAGTCGATAGCGCCTCCTCCAGCAGCTCATGCTCCTCAATCTCGTGGGACAGCAGCACGCATTTCGGCACCGGCTTGCCGTCATAAAACTGCGCCAGAAACGAAGCGAGGATTTCGCTGGGGGCGAAGGATTTGTCGGCGCGGGGAAAATAGGCCCGGTTGCCCCAGTTCTGGCCCGAGCGGAAGAAGAACACCTGGATGCAGGTGTGCCCTCCCTCCTGGGCCAAGCCGAATACATCCGCCTCATCCACCGTCTGCGGGTTTATCCCCTGCTGCGCCGTCACAAAACTCATGGCCTGAATGCGGTCGCGGATGCGCGCTGCCTGTTCGAAGTCGAGCTTGCCCGACGCCTCCTCCATGAACCTGGCCAATTCCGCCTTCACGGCCTGGCTCTTGCCGCCAAGAAAAGCTTCCGCCTCCCGCACCAGCTCGTCATAGGCCGGAAGGTCGATATAGCCCACGCATGGCGCCGAGCAGCGCTTGATCTGATACAGCAGGCACGGCCGCGTCCGGTTCGCATAAACGCTGTCATTGCAGGATCTCAGCAGAAATGCCTTCTGCAACGTGTTAATCGCCCGGTTGACCGCTCCCGCCGAAGCGAACGGCCCATAGTAGCTCCCCTTTTTATTGCGGCTACCCCGATGCTTGCTGAGTTGCGCCACCGCATGGTCCTTGCAGATCAGAATATAGGGAAACGACTTGTCGTCGCGCAGCGTGACATTGTAGCGGGGCTTGAGTTTCTTGATGAGATTGGCTTCCAGCAAGAGCGCTTCCGCGTCGGTGGCCGTGGTCACGAACTCCATAGTGGCCGTTAGCGCAATCATCGCCGCAATGCGGCTGGTATGGCCTCCCAAGCGCGTATAGCTCGAGACCCGGTTTTTCAGGTTCCGCGCCTTGCCCACATAGATGGCGTCACCCTTCGCATCGATCATGCGATAGACCCCAGGCTTCCCCGGCAGCCGCGAAACAAAATCACGGATAATTTCCGGGCCAGATGGATGTGCGGATTCAGACATGGGCCTATTCTACCCTATCCGGCGTTCACCGCACCCGTTCGATCTCAACACCCACACTCCGCGCGTTGGGAATAATCTCGGGCTTCTCGATCCGGACGCGGGCCGCCATCACGCGTTTGTCCTTGAGGCAAGCGGCGGCGATCAATTCCGCCAGCGTCTCGACCAGATTGACATGGCCCTGCGCCACGATCGCCTCCACCTTCTTCACCACGATCTCATAGCTCACCACATTGCCGATATCGTCGGTCAGCGGATTGGCCCCCTCCTTCACCGAGAGATCGATGTTGACGATAATGCGCTGCGGCGTCGTCTTCTCATGCTCATGGATGCCGAGAGTCGCCATCACCTCGAGGTCGCGCACGAACACATGGCGGAGCCTCGCCACGCCACTGGCGACATGGTGGCTGATCATCGGTTTCTTGCTCATTCCTTGACCTCGGTTACATCCGCTGTCCGCCAGACCAGATGCTGCCCGCCATCCAGCACAATCATCTGTCCCGTAAGCGCCGGTTGCGACAATATGAATTTCACCGCCGCCGATATTTCCGCGGGCGACGTAGCCCGCTCAAGCAGCGTCAGGCGCGATTGCTTGGCGAATTCATCCTCGTCCATGCGAACACTCGGCAGCGCCGGTCCCGGCCCGATGGCATTGACGCGAATGCGCGGCGCCAGCGCCTGGGCCAGCGTCCGCGTTGCGGTCCACAGGGCGGATTTCGACGCTGTGTAGGAAAAGAACTTGGGCGTCAGTTTCCACACCCGCTGGTCGATGATGCTGATGATGTTGCCAGTCTCCCCGCCCGCCAATTGCCGCGCGAAGGCCTGCGACAGGAACACCGGCGCCCGTAAATTGATATCGAGATGCTGGCCCCAACTCGCCTGCGTGATTGAACCCACCACATCGGGCTCGAACACTGAAGCATTGTTGATAAGGCAGCTAAGCCCGCCCAGCGCCTTCGACGCCTCTACCACAAGCCGCTCAGGCACTGCCGGATCGGCAAGGTTCCCTTGCACCATCACGGCCTTTCGCCCCATGCGCGAGATGAGGCCCACAACCTCTTCGGCTTCAGAGGTCGAGGCATTGCAATGAACCCCCACATCCCAGCCGTCCGCCGCGAGGTCGAGCGCGATCTGCCGCCCGATCCGCCGCGCCGAACCCGTGACCAGGGCCGATTTCACCTGACAGCCTTCATCCCTTCGGCATCAATATCACATAGTGCTTGCGCACTTTTTTGATTGTCTCCCAGGTGCCCTTGAAGCCCGGCGGGATGATGAAGGCATCGCCCTTCTTCAGCGTCCACTTCTTGCCCTTGTCGTTGGTCAGCACCGCCTTTCCCTGGATGAAGTGGCAGAACTCCCACTCGCGATAGTCGATCGCAAGCTTGCTGGGCGTCGATTCCCAAATGCCGCTATGGAGCCTTCCATCTTCCCCCGAGAAATGGTTCCACGTCTTCGTCTTGTATTTACCCTTGATGACCTTCGCTGCATCGGCGGTATCCGCCTCCATCTTGGGCGAACCCTTGCCCTTCGTTTTCATCACCAGAATATCGACCATGTCACCAATCCCTTTCTTCGTTTCGTTTCAGCAATTCTTCCCTGTCCGGCTTGAAGTCCGATTGGACCCACCGGTCCTCGATCCGCCGCAGTGCCTCGCCCAATTCCGGCCCGGCTTTGAGCCCCGCCGCAATCAAGTCCTTGCCGTTAACCGGCAGCGCTGGGATGGACCAGCGGTCGGGTAATCGCAACAGCCGCTTCCATTTGGCATCATCAAGCGGAGCCTTCGACCGCGCCCAGGCGAGATTGACGGCGTCCCGCCAGGTGTCGGCGCCCATCCGGTACAAGGCCATGCGCTGTTCGCGGGCCCCCAACTCCGGCGACGGCGGCGTGGCCTGCAGCACAGCATCGATACGGCCCGCCTCATGGTTGGAGAGCCGCAGCCTCTCCTTGAGCGTGCGAGGTTCCGCCGCCAGCACTGCGAGACGCAACACCGGATCGGGCGGCAGCCGCCCCAGCACACGCCATTGCTCCGTATAGGGAAGAATACGCTTGAGAATGCCTTCTCGCGCCATGATCCCGAGCGTCGCCACTGCTCCCGGGGCGGCGATCAACTTCATCATTTCCTGGCGGATACGCTCCGCCGACAGAGAGCCTAGACGCCTGGCGTATCGTCTGCATGCCGCAAGTCCAGCGGCGTCGGGCGAACCTTTACCAAACTGCGCATGGAAACGGAAAAAGCGCAGGATGCGCAGATAGTCTTCTTCGATCCGCTTCGACGGGCTTCCAACGAAGATGATCCTGTTTCGTAAAATATCCCTATAACCATCGGTAAAATCGTGGATTTTTCCACGATCGTCACAGTAAAGCGCGTTCATGGTGAAGTCGCGGCGCAAGGCATCGCGCTCCCAGTCGTCGTGGAAGGCAACACGCGCCCGGCGGCCATCGGTTTCGACATCATGGCGGAGCGTCGTCACCTCGTAGGGGCGATGGTGCGCCACCACCGTCACGGTGCCATGGTCGATGCCGGTGGGATGAACCCCGAGCCCCGCCGCCTGGCAAACCTCCATCACGCGCATGGGCGGCAGTGTCGCCGCCACATCCACATCGGCCACCGGAACCTTGAACAGGGCATTGCGCACAGCACCGCCCGCCACCCGCGCCTCCCCGCCCGCCGCCGCGATCACCGCGAATATCTGCTGCAAGCCCGGCTCGCTGAGCCAGCGCGCCCGTGCCAGTGACGGGAGCTTCGTCATTGCGGTGCGTACAGCAGCGAGTAGAGATTGCGGATCATGCCGGCCGTCGCCCCCCAGATGTAACGCTCGCCATAGGGCATGGCATGAAAGAAGCGCGTCTTGCCCTGCCAGTCCCTCGAACCCTTGAGATGATGGTCCGGATTCATCAGGAAGGCGAGAGGCACCTCGAAGGTGTCCGTGACCTCGCCCGGATCGAGCGCCAGCTTGAAGCCGCGCCGCACCAGTCCCACCACCGGCACGACCCGGTATGATGTGCTGGTGATATAGGTGTCGAGAAATCCAACAGGCTCGATGAACTCCCGAGCAATCCCGGTCTCTTCCTCCGTCTCGCGCAATGCCCCCGCAACCGGCCCTTCGTCGCCATCATCGATGCGCCCACCCGGAAATGCCACCTGCCCACCATGGCGCGTGAGATGGGCCGTGCGCTGGGTGAGCAGCACCTGAAGCCCTCCTTCATCGGCAATCAGCGGCACCAGCACGGCGGCGGCAATTGGCGTGTCCCCGGCCGCGATGATGCGCGCCTCCGGATTGAGATCGTCGTCGCTGAAGCGCGCCATCGCGACCGGCTCCCGGTGCAGCCGCGTCGCCGCCAACGACCTGAACTCCGCCTCGTCGAAGCGGAACATCAAGACTCGATGCCGATCTCTTTTGCCTTCTGCATTGGAAAGAAACGGCCAGAGGACCACACGCCGAACCAGCCATCCTTCACGGTTCCACAAGCCACGAGATCATAGAACAACGCCCGCGATACCAGCGCCTCAAGCCGCGCCCGGACCAGCACGTAGGGCTTGAGTCCGTCTGTCCCCGCCTCAGTCTCAAACCGCAGCGGATGGGCTTCATCCACCGTCACTTCATCGTCGGTATTGGTCTCAAAACCAATCGTTTGGCCGCGGCCCCGATTGTCGACAGTCATGCGGATCGCCATGAAGGGCGCATCCTCCACCCGGATGCCGCATTTCTCCACCGGTGTCACAAGATAATATTTGCCGTCCTCGTCGCGGCGGAGCACCGAGGCGAAGAGTTTCATCAGCGGTTTCCGCCCGATGGGCGAATTCATGTAAAACCAAGTGCCGTCCCGGGCGATCCGCATGTCGATGTCGCCGCAGAACGGCGGGTTCCACAAATGCACCGGCGGCAGGCCTTTGGCCCCCTTCGTGGCCTCCTTCAGGCCCTGCAACGGATTGCTTGCATCCCTTGTATCCGCCGTCATCATATATGCTCAAATTGAGTCGAACTCATACCGCCTCTTTTAGGCCATCCTGCGCAAACTATAATGGGACCAATCACTAGGAACAACAATGGCAAGCATCAAGGAAGCAGACCGGCAAATCGTCGGTGAACTCGAAACATTAAGTGCCCGGCTTGAAAAAGTCCGGGACGCCGTAGGCCGGGTGATCTTTGGCCAGGCGGAAGTCGTCGAACTCACCTTGATCGCGATTCTGAGCGGCGGCCATGCCCTCTTGGTGGGCGCTCCCGGCCTCGCCAAAACCAAGCTCGTCGCCACCCTGGGCCGCGTCCTGGGCCTTGCCGAAAAGCGGGTACAGTTCACCCCCGACCTGATGCCCGCCGATATTCTAGGTTCCGAGGTTCTGGAAGAAAGCGAAAAGGGCCGCCGCCAGTTCCGCTTCGTGCCGGGACCCGTGTTCTGTCAGTTGATGATGGCCGATGAGATCAACCGCGCCTCTCCTCGCACCCAGTCCGCCCTGCTGCAGGCCATGCAGGAGCATCACGTCACGGTTGCCGGCGTCCGCCACGATCTGCCGCGTCCCTTCCACGTGCTGGCAACGCAGAACCCCATCGAGTTGGAGGGCACCTATCCCCTGCCCGAAGCGCAGCTCGACCGTTTCCTCGTCGAGATCGACGTGCCCTATCCAGCCCTTGACGCCGAGCGCCGCATGCTCTTCGCCACCACCGGAACCACGGAAGCTGAGCCCGAGACCATTCTCACCGCCACCGAACTCCTCAACGCCCAGCGCCTCACGCGCCTCATCCCCGTGGGTGAACAGGTGGCCGAAGCCATCCTCCGCATCGTCCGCGCCGCGAGGCCCGGCCCCGACGCCGACGATTTTGTGAACCGCAACGTCGCCTGGGGTCCATCACCCCGCGCCAGTCAAGCGCTTATGCTGGGCGCCCGCGCGCGCGCCCTGTTGCAAGGCCGCCTGTCGCCCTCGGTGGAAGATGTTGCCGCCCTCGTCGCCCCCGTGTTCAAACATCGCATGGCGCTCAATTTCACTGCCCGCGCCGATGGCCACACAGTGGAGAATGTCATCCCCCGCTTCCGGGACATGCTGGCGTAGCATGATGAATTCAAACACGCTCATCTTCTATTTTCCCTTCTCCCATAGGGAGAAGGAGGGACCCGCCGCGCAAGCGGTGGGAGGATGAGGGGTTACGGTGCCAAACATCGAAGACCGTAACCCCTCACCTTCCCAAGCTTCGCTTGGGCCCCTTCCTCTCCCTATGGGAGAGGAAACTCTGTTCCGTCATCCCGGCGAAAGCCGGGATCCATCTTGCAGCGTGAAGACTCTGCAAGAACCCGTACCTGCATTAACGTGGATCCCGGCTTTCGCCGGGATGACGGATATGGGCCACTTATGACCGCAGCCTCCGCATTCGCGCTCAACGACCAGGCTCAAGGGGTTTCGGCGGCACTGCCGCCCTTGCTCGTCGAGGCCGAGCGCGTCGCCGCTACGGTTTTTCTCGGCGTCCACGGGCGAAAGCGCTCAGGCCCCGGCGAAAGCTTCTGGCAATACCGTCCCTACAGTTA
>JACMJT010000105.1 GCA_014380505.1 Hyphomicrobiales bacterium
CCATCGGAACGCGCTTCTAGACCTTTGCAATTGCGGTGCTAAAGTCAACCGGACGGCTCCAAAGGCCGTCCGCATCTTTAGGGGAATGGCAGCATGGCTGAAGAAACACCGGCAAAAACCATGATGAGCGCCGACATCACCCGCATCATGAAACTGCTGCCGCACCGCTATCCCTTTCTTCTTATCGACAAGATGATCGACATGGATGGCGAAGAGTCTGGCACGGCAATCAAGAACGTCACTATCAACGAACCCTTTTTTCAGGGCCATTTTCCGGGCAAACCCGTGATGCCGGGAGTCTTGCTGGTGGAGGCCATGGCCCAGGCCGCCGGCGCCCTGGTGCTGAATCACCTGGGCGATGCCCACGCCGGCAAGCTGGTGTTCTTCATGTCCATCGACAAGGCCCGCTTCCGGAAGCCGGTGCTGCCTGGAGATGTCGTCCACTTCCACGTCAAGCTTTCAAACAAGCGCGCCCCCGTGTGGAAATACTGGGCCGAGGCCCATGTCGACGGCAAGAAAGTCGCCGAGGCCGAAATCGGCGCCATGCTGATGAACGAGCGCTGAGCGCCCCGCTATTTTCCGCGCTTGCTGATCGGAATGTAGTCGCGCTTCTGCGGCCCGTTATAGAGCTGGCGCGGCCGGCCAATGCGCTGGCTCGGATCCTCGATCATTTCCTTCCACTGGGAAATCCAGCCCACCGTGCGGGCAAGCGCAAAGAGCACGGTGAACATCGAGGTCGGAAAGCCAAGGGCCCGCAAGGTGATGCCGGAATAGAAATCCACATTCGGATAAAGCTTGCGGTCAACAAAATACTTGTCGCTCAGGGCCACCCGTTCCAGTTCGCGCGCCACATCAAGCAGCGGATCATCCTTGATGCCAAGTTCGGCAAGGACTTCATGGGCGGTTTGCTGCATGATCTTGGCGCGCGGGTCGTAGTTCTTGTAAACCCGGTGGCCGAAGCCCATGAGCCTGACATGCGAGCTCTTGTCCTTCACCTTTTCAATGAAGGCTGGAATCTTGTCCACCGTGCCGATTTCTCCCAGCATTTTAAGCGCCGCCTCATTGGCGCCGCCATGGGCCGGGCCCCACAGGCAGGCGATGCCCGCCGCGATGCAGGCAAACGGGTTCGCCCCCGACGACCCTGCAAGCCGGACCGTCGAGGTGGAGGCGTTCTGTTCGTGATCGGCATGCAGCATCATGATCCGGTCCATCGCCTTGGCCAGCACCGGGTTCACGACAAACTCCTCGGCCGGGACCGAAAAGCACATGTGCAGGAAATTGCCCGCATAATCGAGGCTGTTCTTGGGATAGACGAAGGGCTGCCCCACCGAATACTTGTAGGCCATCGCTGCAATCGTCGGCAGCTTGGCAATCAGCCGGAAGGCCGCGACCTCGCGCTGCCACGGGTCGTTGATGTCGGTACTGTCGTGGTAGAACGCCGACATCGCGCCGACAACGCCCACCATCGTCGCCATCGGATGCGCGTCGCGGCGGAAGCCGCGGAAAAAGTTGTGCATCTGTTCGTGCACCATCGTGTGCCGCGTGACGGTACGCTCGAAATGCGTCAGCTTGTCGGCATTCGGCAGCTCGCCATAGAGAAGCAGATAGCAGACCTCCAGGAAATGCGAATGTTCCGCAAGCTGTTCAATGGGATAGCCCCGGTGCAGCAACTCGCCCACATCGCCGTCGATATAGGTGATGGCGCTTTCGCAGGCGGCCGTCGAGGTGAAACCCGG
>JACMJT010000106.1 GCA_014380505.1 Hyphomicrobiales bacterium
ACATTACAAAAAGTTCATGGTTGGTAATCCGTCTACGGAATGTCTCAAATTCTAACAATTAGCTGTGCTTTCAGGGCAACAGTCCGCGACTGTCACGATATGGCCGCAATGATGCCCGTGTTGAGCCATTTGTAACCTCTAGCTTTCATCATCGGACGAAGACATTTGGAGGACTTTTCGATGAACGTATTCAAGCTCATTCTTTTGGCCAGTTTCGCGATCTTGCCGTTTGCGGCCGTCGCTCACGCGGCTGATGTCGATCCGCCCGCAGTGGCGGAAGAAAACGATGTGACGAGTTTTTATCTCCGCGGCGATCTCGGCTGGTCGTTCCTCGAGTGGAGCGGCGGCGATGATGACAGTGCGCTTGTGCTGGGTGGTGGCGTGGGTTACCAGTTCAACGAAAACATGCGCGCCGACATAACCGCGGACTGGGCCGGCGACTATGATGTTGCTCCCGGCGCCGACATGAGCACCACGACGGTTTTGGGCAATCTCTATTTTGACTGGGCCAATGATTCGGCCTTCACCCCCTATGTGGGCGCTGGGC
Source organism: Hyphomicrobiales bacterium (assembly GCA_014380505.1). The sequence continues at coordinate 548 of JACMJT010000106.1, forward strand.
TCGGCTACGGCTGGGTAGACGACACGCCATCGGGCAATGACAGCGGCATTGCCTATGGCCTCGCCGCCGGTGTTTCCATGGGACTCACCGACAATATCGATCTCGATGTCGGCTATCGCTTCCGCGATATCATGATTTCGGGCTCGGATCCGATGGAGCATCAGGTTTCCGCAGGCGTGCGGTTCAACTTCTGATCCGCAATCGCGCGTGATCACTACAGCAAGCGGCGGCAGAGCAATCTGCCGCCGTTTTCCTTTGCAAATGAGTCGCAGTTGACCTCCCTGCAAAGCTGCCGCATAAGCGTTGCGGGCTAACCCTCCCCAACGAGGGTCAGTCCATCTGCAAGGATGGAGAACAAAATGACGACAGCTAAACCGGCTTTGCGGCCGGCAAACCCGCAATTTTCGTCCGGCCCCTGCGCCAAGATTCCGGGCTGGACACCAGACCTCCTCAAAACCGCATCCGTAGGCCGCTCGCACCGCTCGAGCGAAGGCAAGGCGCGCCTTAAGGAAGCCATCGCGCTGACCCGTGAGGTGCTCGAGGTCCCGGCGGACCATCGCATTGGCATCGTGCCAGCTTCGGACACAGGCGCGGTTGAAATGGCCCTGTGGTCGCTGCTGGGGGCGCGCGGAGTAGATGTGCTGGCCTGGGAAAGCTTTGGCGAAGGCTGGGTGAGCGATGTGCTCAAGCAGTTGAAGCTGAAGGACGTGACCAAGCATCTGGCGCCCTATGGCGAATTGCCTGATCTGGACAAGATCAATTTCTCCAATGATGTGGTTTTCACATGGAACGGCACGACGTCCGGGGTGCGGGTTCCCGATGCGGAATGGATTCCGGCGGACCGGCAGGGGCTGACGATTTGCGACGCGACGTCGGCCGCCTTTGCGCAAGACATGGATTTTTCCAAGCTCGATGTGGTGACGTTTTCCTGGCAGAAGGTTTTGGGCGGGGAGGGCGCGCATGGGGTTATCATCCTGAGCCCGCACGCGGTGGAACGGCTTGAAACCTATGTGCCGCCGTGGCCCCTGCCAAAGATTTTCCGCATGACCTCGGGCGGGAAGTTGAATGCCGGAATTTTTGAAGGCGAGACCATCAATACGCC
>JACMJT010000107.1 GCA_014380505.1 Hyphomicrobiales bacterium
GCCATCGGCCACGTGTTCGGCGCCGCCATATTCGAAATCGATGGCATGGCCATCGGCGCAAACCACGGCGTAGTGCGAGGCGTTGTGGGTCATCCACAATTGCATGTTTGAGACATCAAGCGCGTAGCGGATGTTGACGGGATCGTAGAGCAGGATGGCCGCGCAATCGTGCTTCTTCAACTGATCCACCAGCCGCTGCTTGCGGTAGGCGCGCGCCGCCTTGAGCGTCGCATGGGGAAGTGGGCTCTTGAGCGGCTTGTCGGCGCCATCGGCGTTCAGATATGCCTTCTTGCGCGCGTCCTTGAAAATTTCGGGCATGATTGTCCTGTCGTTCCGGGAGGGTTAGGGAAATTCGTTTCACTGACGTTGCGCACACTAGGCAATTGCGGATATTGCAACAACTGTTTAATCTGCTGCAACAATCAGGATTCCTGCAATGGCCAGACGCATGCCTCCCTTCGCAGCATTGCGCGCCTTTGAAGGTGCTGCGCGTTTGGGGAACTTGCGGCTTTCGGGCGAAGAACTATCGCTATCGGTTTCGGCCATCAGCCACCAGATCAAGTCGCTTGAAGAATTTGTCGGCATTGCACTCTTCCATCGCGACAAGAACAAACTCCGGCTGACTGCGCCGGGCAAGGATTACCTGCTGGAATTGACGCGGGCACTCGATCTTATCGCCACGGCGACCGCCCGGATCGAACAGGAACGGCACTCCAATAGCGTATCCATCAATCTGTTTTCGTCCCTGGCGGCATTGTGGCTGCTTCCCCGGCTTGCATCCTTCAGGAAGCTGGAACCCAATGTCGACGTCCGTGTCATTACCACGGACGATCCCATCGACTTCCGGACAGGATTGGTCGACATGGCGATCAGATACGCAAAACAAGCTCCCGACGCCGCAAAAACGGCTCTTCTGTTCAAGGAATCCGTATTTCCGGTTTGTTCGCCGTCTTACCGTGGCGAATTTCTGCGCTTCGATCCCAGCAGCGATCTCTCCCGCCAAACCCTTATCACCTGCCAGTCATCGCCGGAAGAATGGGCGCAATGGTTCCGCTACATTGGTTTTTCCGGCAAACCGCCGCGCCATACCATCGACGTCGATAGCCGGGCCCTGGCACTGGAAGCCGCCATGGATGGTCTTGGCATAGCCATGGGCCGGACGCCGTTTGCCGACCGGGGAATGGCAGCGGGCCGGCTGGTGCGGTTCAACAAACGCATGTTGTCGACAGGGCAATCCTATTTCCTGGCCATGACCGAGAGCGCCATGCGCAGCAAGGCCGCCAGAAGCTTTTCAGATTGGCTTGTGGCCCAAACGGGGGAAAAGCACTCGTGACTTGCCAGTCTTGAATCATTTTCAAGCCGGGTTGGCCCCCTTTCACTTTCGCATATCGGACGTTACCGCTAACCCTCATCAGCCATTCCCTCAAAAAAGACCGAAAGATCCATGGTTTCCCGGCGATCGGAAGATTCGAAATCAAAGCGGGAGGCGCGGCGGGCCTCCGCATCGAGCGGCCAACAGCCGGCATGGGGCAAATTCCGCAACCCAATGCCGCCATTGGCCATCCTCAACGAGGCAGAACTCACGCTGATCGACGATACGGCCCTGCGGATACTGGATGAACTTGGACTGGAATTCCAAAGCTCCGAGGCACTCGACATTCTTGAGAAAAACGGCGCGGTGGTCGATCGCGAGACCTCAATGGTGCGAATGGCTCCCCGTCTAGTCCGTGAACTGGTGGCGAAGGCGCCGCCCCAATTCGAACTTCATGCCCGCAACCCCGAGCGTTCCGTGACCATGGGGGGAAACTGGGTGAACTTCGCGCCCGTTGCGGGGCCACCCTATGTCAGCGATCTGGAGCGGGGACGCAGGCCCGGCACCTTCGAAGATCAATGCAACCTGATCCGGTTGCACCAGAGCCTCAATGTGTTGCATCTCGCGGGTGCTGCGCCTGTTGAAGCACAAGACCTCCCTGCCGAAACCCGCCATCTCGATTTCTATCATGCCCAGATCACACTGACGGACCGTGTATGGAATGCCCGCGCAATTGGCCGTGAGCGCATCGAAGATGCACTGGAAATGATTTCCCTGGCGCGCGGCTGCTCCCGCGACGCCCTGCTCACTGAGCCAAGCTTGCTGACGGTCATCAACGTCAATTCCCCACGGCGGGTAGACAAGGAACTCCTATCGGGTCTCATGGCGATGGCGGAAAACGGTCAAGCTGCTATCATCACGCCCTTCACCCTTGCGGGGGCCATGAGCCCCGTAACTATTGCCGGCGCCCTTGCCCAGCAGACCGCCGAGGCGCTCGGCGTCATTGCTTTCACGCAAATGGTCCGGCCCGGTGCCCCCGTAATTTTCGGCGGCTTCACGTCAAACGTCGACATGAAATCGGGAGCACCGGCCTTCGGCACGCCGGAATATGTGCGTGCCGTCATCATCGGCGGCCAAATCTCCCGGCGCTGGAAACTTCCTTACCGGTCGTCAAATGTGACGTCGTCGAATGCCGTCGATGTGCAGGCCACGGGCGAGTCGATGATGTCGTTATGGGCCGTCATCATGTCCCATGCCAATCTCGTCTATCATTCAACCGGCTGGCTGGAGGGCGGCCTCACGGCGTCTTTTGAAAAATCGGTCGTCGACGCCGACTTGATCGGATCGATGCGTGCTTGGCTTGAACCACTGGAGATCAGCGAAAGCTCACTTGCCTTCGATGCGATAGCGGCAACCGCGCCGGGCGGCCATTTCTTTGGTTCCACCCATACGCTGGAACGCTTTGAAAACGCGTTCCATGCCCCCATGCTCGCCGATCTTCGGCCCTACCAGACATGGGCGGAAGATGGCGCAAAAACGGCGACGGAGCGCGCCAACAGGGTGTGGAAAAATTTGCTGGAAAACTACCAGGCGCCACCACTCGATGCGAGCGCGCGCGAAGCCCTTGACGCCTATGTCGCCCGGCGCAAACAAGAGATCGCCCGAACCGGACTATCATGATGTCTAATCCCGCACTGTCGCCCATTCTTGATCTCTTCAAGCCCTCCGCCATTGCGGCCACGATGGCTCTCGCCGCACGCATGCGCGCCGACGGCCGGAAGCTCTATGATTTCTCTACAGGTGAGCCGGACTTCGACACGCCCGATCATATCAAGCAGGCTGCAATTGAGGCGATCAATCGAGGCCAAACAAAATATTCGCCCACCGACGGCACCATCGCGGTGCGGGAAGCCGTACAGCGCAAGTTCAAGCACGATAACGGCCTGATCTTCGCGCTTCAACAAATCGTCGTGGGAAGCGGCGCCAAGCCCTTGCTTGCCGATATTATTCGGACACTCGCATCCGACGGTGACGAGATCCTGCTTGCCGCGCCGTGCTGGACTTCTCACGCGGGTATAATCGAGCTCTCTGGGGCTAAACCGATCTATGTGACGGCCAGTCAGGCGCAAGGCTTCAAGATTACTCCCGGCGCCCTGGCCGATGCCCTAACGGCGCGCAGCCGGGCTGTCGTCTTGTGTTCACCGTCGAATCCGTCCGGTGCAACGTATTCGGACATCGAACTCGCCGCCATCGCTGAGGTGCTCAGGCTCCGGCCCGATCTGTGGATCATCACCGACGATCTCTACGAGCATATCGTATTTGACGGGCGGCGCTTTCGCACAATTCTCAACGTCGCACCGGATTTGGCCGACCGCACTGTGGTCGTTAATGGCGTTTCCAAAGCCTACGCCATGACCGGCTGGCGGATCGGCTATGCGGCAGGACCGCCAAAGCTCATGGACGCGGTCCGCAAAATGATGTCACAGGCCGCAGGCTGCCCAAGTTCGGTCAGCCAGGCCGCAGCCGTTGCGGCGCTTGATGGACCGCTGGACTGTGTACAGGCTTTCGTCGCGGCCTATCAGGTCCGGCGCAACCGCACGGTGCGCGCGCTCAATCAGTTTCCAGGTATCTCGTGCATTTCGCCGGAGGGTGCTTTCTATGTTTATCCCTCATGTCAGGGCGTTATTGGGGCGTTCACGGCAAAGGGCGAGCGGATCGATTCTTCCACTGACTTCGCGCGGTATCTGCTGGAAGAGTGGTCGGTGGCGGTGGTCCCCGGCGCCGCATTCGAACTCGACCCGCATTTCCGCATTTCCATTGCAACCGCCGATGCGGACCTCGATGAAGGCATAGCCCGCATTGGCCGCGCGATATCCGCCTTGAGCAGGCACCGATGAGTAATTGGAGAATTGTTAATGGCTGAAATCACACAGGCGAAGGTCGTGGTCATCGGTGGTGGCATCGTTGGCTGCGCTATCCTCTATCACCTGGCCAAGGCCGGCTGGCGCGACGTGGTGCTGCTTGAGCGCAAGGAGCTGACATCGGGATCGACCTGGCACGCGGCCGGCAGCCTTTATTCGCTGACCAGCCCCTCGAGCACAGTGGTGTTACAGAAGTATACGCGCGATCTCTATCCGGTCATCGAGCGCGAGGCAGACCAGCCGGTGGGCTACCACACGTGTGGCGGCCTTGTGGTGGCGCGCACCGCCGATGAGGTGACGAAGCTCAAAATCTTGCGCAGCCTGTGCCAGCGCAACGGCATTCCATCCGAATTCATCTCCCCCGAGGAAGCCAAACGGCGGGCGCCCGTCATCAATACCGATGGTTTGCTCGCAATTCTCTACGAGCCAGAGAAGGGCCACGTCGATCCATCGAGTGCGACGAACGCCTTCGCCCGTGCCGCACGCAACCATGGCGCCCGCGTCCTGAGGAATACGCCTGTCACCGGCACCCGTCAGCTCGCCTCGGGCGAGTGGGAAGTGGACACGCCGCAAGGCCCGATCCGCTGCGAATATATCGTCAACGCCGCTGGCCTGTGGGCGCGCGAGGTGGCCGCGCAAGCTGGCATCACGCTTCCCCTCATGCCGGTCGAACATCATTATCTCGTCACTGATAACATCCCTGAAATCGAAGCCATGGCCGGTGAGCTCCCGACAATTTCCGACGGCGAAGCCAACTGGTATTCGCGGCAGGAAGGCAAAGGGATACTCCTCGGGGCCTACGAATCCCGTTGTGTGCAATGGGCCGAAAACGGCACACCGCTCGAATTCGCCCACGAGCTGCTTCCCGATGACCTGAGCCGCATGGAAGAGAACTTCGCGTCCGCCGTGGAGCGCATGCCCTGCCTCGGCAGAACCGGAGTCAAGCGGGTCATCAACGGCCCTATGATCTTCTCGCCCGATTTAAACCCGCTGCTCGGGCAATGGCCGGGTAAGCGCGGATATTTTTGCGCTAATGGCGTGATGACCGGATTTAACCAGGGTGGCGGGATCGGCAAGGTGATCAGCGAGTGGATCATCGAAGGCGAGCCGTCGCTCGATCTTCTTGCCTGGGACGTGGCCCGCTTCGGACCCTGGGCCTCGAAACGTTACACCAAGGCCAGGTCAGCTTATTTCTATGAACACCGCTCCCACCGCATCTATCCACACCAGCAATTTGAAGCCGGCAGGCCTGTCCGGCAGTTTCCTTCCTATGACCGCCTCAAGGAGCGCGGCGCAGTCTTCGGCGAAAGTTTCGGTTTCGAATATCCGCTGTGGTATGCGCGATCCGGCGAAGCGGCGCGCGATACCTATGGCTACAAGCGGCAGAGCTGGTTTGAAGCAGTGGGTGAGGAAGCCCGCGCAGTGCGTTGTAATGTCGGGCTTTTTGATACATCGACTTATTCAAAATTCTTTGTGACCGGTGCCGGTGCGGCGTCCTGGCTCAACCGGATGCTAGCAAACCGTTTGCCAAGTCTGGGCCGGGCGGTGCTCTGTCCAATGCTCTCCGCCAAGGGCAAGCTCATCGGTGATTTCACGGTGTCATGCCTTGGGGCCGATGAGTATCTCGTTTTGGGTTCGGGGCCGGTGCAGATGATCCACATGCGCTGGTTCCTGCAAAATCTGCCCACGGACGGTTCCGTCATTATCGAGAACCGGTCGGCATACTGGTGCGGCCTGCATCTCGCCGGTCCCAAATCGCGCGAGCTGCTACAGACACTCACCACGGACTCCTGCGGCAGCAACGCCATGCCGTTTCTATCAGCCCGCAGAATGGAAGTCGCCGGCTGCCCGGAGGCCATCGTAGTGCGCGTCTCCTTCACCGGCGAATTGGGTTACGAGATATGGATGCCGTCTACCTACATGGTGCCGGTGCTCGACAGGGTGCTTGAATCCGGCGAGAGCTTCGGTCTCAAGCTTGCCGGATCGAGAGCCCTGATGTCGCTCAGGCTGGAAAAGGCATTTCCGAGCTGGGGCCTCGAACTCAGTTCCGACTATAGCCCGTGGTCCACCAGCCTCGCCCGCTTCGTCAAGACGGATAAGGGAGAATTTATCGGCCGCGATGCGGCAATCGAGCTGAAGAAAGCGAACGGCAGCGTTCGCTTCGCCATGCTGACCGTCGATGCGCTGGATGCCGATGCGGTGGGCGGCGAAGCGATTTACTGTGACGACGCTTATGCGGGTTATGCCAGTTCCGGCGGTTTTGGATATGCCGTGAACAAGAGCCTCGCGTTGGCCTACCTCAAGCCCGGCATAGCGAGGCCCGATGCCCGCTACGAAATCGAGATCATGGGCGAGCGCCGTCCGGCACAGCTCATCATGGAGCCACCCTATGATCCCAGCGGCAGCAAAATGCGCGATTGAACAGATGAAGCGAAGCACCAACGTGCTAATATCCGGAGCCTGTCCACTCGGGCCATCCAAACAGTGAACCCGCCCGTCTCGCGCATTCTGGTGCACGACGCGGCGCCGGAACCTCTGATGGAGATTCTCCGTCAGCGCCATCCCGAAGTCAGCGTTTCATCGTGCTCGACCTATGCAGGGCTTGCAGACGCACTTAAGGCCTTCGGCGCCGATATCGTCTATTCGGTGCGGTTTGCGGGAACGCCGGGCTTTCCCCGGAGCGCCCTCATCGAGGATGGCAATGTGCGCTGGATCGCGGTTGGCGGTTCAGGCACCGATCATCTGGTTCCGTGGGACCCGGCGCGCGTCACTGTGACCAATTCCGCGGGGGTCGCCGCGGAGATGATGTCGCAATACGCCATCGGCGCCATGCTGCATTTCGCGCTGGATGTGCCGGGCCTCGAGCGTGACCGCAGGGCACGGCGCTGGCAGTCCCGCAAGATGATGTCTCTCGACGGTAAGACGCTGCTTGTCATCGGGCTGGGGCAAACGGGCCGCGCCATTGCGCGGCGCGCCAAGAGCTTTGGACTCAACGTGCTGGGTGTCCGGGCGAACCCTCGCGCCACTCCGTTTGTCGACGAGGTGCTGGGTACCGGCGACCTCCACGTCCTGCTGCCGCGAGCCGACATTGTCGCGGTCTGCCTCCCGCTTCTCGCCACCACGCGCGGGTCCATCGGCGAGCTCGCTTTCCATGCGATGAAGCTGGGGGCGATCCTCATCGACCTCTCCCGCGGTGGCGTCGTCAATCAGGCGGCATTGATCCGCGCGCTTGAGGGGCGCCGGCTCTCAGGCGCTGCGCTCGATGTTTTTGAAACCGAGCCGTTGCCGGCAGAAAATCCGCTTTGGCAATTTGAAAATGTGCTTATTTCACCGCACTGCTCTAGTGTCTATGACGGGTGGGAGCTTAACTCCATGCGCATGTTCTGTGATAATCTGGAACGCTGGCGGCAGGGCAAGCCCCTGTTTAACATTGTCGACCCGGCTCGCGGGTACTGAGGGAGATTGGCATGACGGTGACAACAGCGACAAGGGGCAGACGCCGCGGCGGCTCCGGCGCGCGCAGCTCGCAGGACGACCGGCTGCATCAGCTCCCCTGGCGCCGCGTGCTGAATTCCTATCCCAAGCTTGAAATCTATTCTGCCGACAAGATCGAGGCCATCCACAACACGTCGATGCGCATCATCGAGGAGCTTGGCATCGAGTGCATGTCGGCGGCGGCGTGCGACCTGTTCGAGCGGGCGGGCGCCAAGGTCGACCGCAGCACCATGAACGTGCGTCTCGATCGCGGCATTGTGGAGCAGGCGCTGGCTACCGCTCCGGCCACCTTCACGTTAACACCGCGCAACCCCGAACGCGCCGTCCATTTCGGCGGAAACGATGTTGTATTCGGCCTCGTGGCGGGGCCGCCCAACGTTCACGATTGCATCCGGGGCCGGCGCAACGGCAACCATGCCGACTACTGCAACTTCATCCGCCTCGCGCATTACTTCAACGCCATTCACATTATCGGCAACCAGGTGGTGGCGCCGATCGAGCTACCCGCGAACACGCGCCATCTCGATACGTATCTGGCGAACATCACCTACTCCGATCTTTCCTATCATTGCACTTCGATCGGGCGGGGACGGCCGACGGATGGCGCGCGGATGATGGCGATCAGCAGGGGCATCACGCTTGATGAACTGGCGAAATCGCCGGGGGTTACGACCATCATTTCCGTGAACAGCCCGCGCCGGTTCGACGAAGCCATGTCTGACGGGCTGACGGCCATGGCTGAGATGGGTCAACCGATTTCCATCACGCCTTTCACCCTGCTCGGCGCCATGACGCCCGTCACGCTGCCCGCCGCACTGGCCCAGCAGAACGCCGAAGCGCTATTCGGCATAACGCTCACGCAACTCGTCAACCCAGGTGCTCCGGTGCTGTACGGCGCCTTTACGTCGAATGTCGACATGAAATCAGGGGCGCCCGCCTTCGGCACGCCCGAGAACACCAAGGCCAATATCGTCTCGGGCCAGCTGGCGCGCCGCTATGGCCTGCCGTATCGCACGTCCAATACCAATGCCTCAAACGCCGCCGACGCACAGGCGGTTTACGAGACGGAGATGGCGCTGTGGGGCGCTATTCTGGGCGGTGGCAATCTGATCTATCACGCCGCGGGTTGGCTCGAAGGCGGCTTGACCGCATCCTACGAAAAACTGGTGCTGGACGTGGAGATGATCCAGCACATGATGGAATTCCTGCGCGAAGACCAGTTCGACGAGGATTCCCTTGGGTTCGAGGCGATAGCGCGGGTGCCGACCGGAGGGCATTTCTTCGGAGATCCCCACACCATCGCCCGGTACTCTACCGCCTTCTATCAGCCGCTTGTCTCGGACTGGCGCAACTACGGAGCGTGGATGGAAGCCGGCGGAAAGGACGCCACGGCGCGAGCCACCGATATCTGGCAACGAGCACTTGCCGAGTACGAACAGCCAGCGCTTGAGCCCGCCATTCAGGAGGAACTCGCTGCCTATGTCGCCAAGCGCCGCGAGGAGATCGGAACGGGCGAACCATGAGGCAGCTCATTTAGAATGGCACGATCCACAGAACCAATGCCTGAAGCAGCACGGCAACAAGCGATAGCGCCGCGAGAGTCCTTGCTATTTCTGGCATAGATGCGCGGTTGCCATGGGCCAGCCAGAGTATTGCCGTGAGCGCGGCACAAGCCAAGAGCGTGGCACTCCAGCAGAAAAGCCGGATGCCCATGGGCGAAAATCCGAACGCACCGCCAAAGCCCGCGGCGCCGTAAATAAAACTGAAATGAACGAACCAGATGAGCGGTCCATATAGCATCAGCAGCAGCGGGCGCGTCATCCGGCAATCCTCGGAAAGCCGTGCACAATCAGCAAACCCAATAGGCCCTGGCCTACCGTGTAATGCCAGAACAGCATGGTGTTGTCGTAGGTTGCCCGCCGCACCGGGCTCAGCATCCCGCTGGCGTTCCGCGCAATCGTATAAAGCCCCATGATCAGCGCGGTCAGTACCAGTTGGCCCTCGACGGCAATCACGGTGTAAACGAGCGCCCCGTAGCTGCTGGCGGAAGGGCGCAAGCCGCTTTCCCATTGGCCGTGGAATTCAAAATAAAGTGCTGCGGCAAGCGCGCAGCAGGCGAGGAGCATGACGAGACGTACAAACCAGTTTCGCGCAAGCATCCGGCCTGCGAACATCACGGCTGCACTGCTCAGGACAAACGCGGTAGCGCTGGCAGCCGGCCAGAGGGTGGCGGGCATTGGCAAACCCGCGGCGGCGGGCCAAACCTCCGGCGACACGGTCCAAATGTAAAGATAGGAAAACACGAGAGCGATGAACAGGGATGCCGCAACCAGCAGCAATATCACCATGGCCCACCATGAATGGGAGGTGTTGCCGGTTACATAAACCGGGAGCGTCATACCGCCTCCGATATCGACAGGTGGATGATTGAGGCCGGGATCGGTCTGCCACAACCAGGCGATGATCATGACAAGGGCAACCGCTCCGCACGCGAAGGCCAGCGTCACAAGTTTGACCGTTAGCAGGAGGAAAAAGGCGGCTGTGAAAACGGCGGCAAGGAATGACCGCCAGCTAGGACCCGGCACTTGCAGCACATACTGGGGTATCGCCTCGACCGCGCTGGTGACTAAGGTTTCACGGCCGCCGGTCGGCGCGCCGGGTAGATAGTAGCGGCCGGCCTCCACGTCGCCGGCAAGTTTTGCGTCGTCCCACAAAGGTTTAAGGGTTGAGACCGGAGGAATGCTGCGCGTTCCGTATGCGTGGTTCGGCAGCCATTCGAGGGTGCCAGCGCGCCAGACATTTCCGGCAGGCTTGGATGAGGAAAAGCGAAAATTGATTGCCAAGTCCACAAGACACACCAGAACGCCTGCCGCCACCACGAATGCGCCCATGGTCGAAACAAGATTGTACCACTCCCA
>JACMJT010000108.1 GCA_014380505.1 Hyphomicrobiales bacterium
GGGCTTCCTCGATCATCTCATATTCCACGTAAAGCCGGCCGAGGTTGACCAGATAACCGGCGTTCTCCGGCTCGGCCTTGGCCGCAGCCTCGGCATAGCGCAAGGCAAACCCATGCTTACCCAATTTCAACAGAACGAGCGCCAGGGCCTGATTGACGTCGCCTCTCGCCGGGAACTGGCGCTGCAAGGCGCGCGCCGCCGCTTCGGCCTCATCGTTGCGGCCCATCTGCAGGAGGCGAGGGAGCTCGTTGATCGCCTCCTCGACGCTTCGTTGACCGGGATCCATCTGGCCTCAGTTACCCATCTCGTCCTTGAGAATCCCGGCGAGCGGCCGCAGTTGCTCCTCGTAGTTGCGCCATCTTTCAACCGAGCCCTGGTGCACGGCCTGGCGCACCTGCTGCCTGCTGAAGGTTTTCACCATCGCACCCCGCTCATGGAAACGCAGTACGCGCGAGTCCCAGGGAAGCCCCAGAAATTCCAGCATCTGCCGGATTTTTTCTTCCGGGCTCGCCGCCATCTCTTCGTAGCGGAGCGTGAATATCCGCTCCGGCAGCAACCATTGCCAGTGACGCATGAGGCGAAGATATTCCTTGTAGTACAGCGCATAATCTTCAACCGCGTAGGAATAGCCGTGGTTGACGTGCATGGGATTCTGGAAAGCGGAAATAAAATTGTCGGCCGGATTGCGCACGCAATGGACGATCCGCGCATTGGGAAACAATATCGCGATGAAACCGAGTGCTATGAAATTGTGCGGCATCTTGTCGACGACGCGCTTGGCGCCGGGCGCGAGGAATTTCAAAAGGCTCACATAGCGCGTCGCCAGTTCGCGGCAGCGCTCCGGGCCTCCTTCCGTCAAACGGGCAAACAGATGGGAGGGTCTTTTCTCTTCGCTCAGGCCCTGCTGCATTCTGCCAACGCGCTTGAGTTCGCCGGCCCCTCCCCCCTTGGGATGGGCTGCGATAATCTGTTCGGTGAGCGTGGTTCCAGACCGCGGCATGCCCACGACGAAGACCGGAAGCCTGGACGGATCTCCATATCCTTCGAAGCGCCGCAGGACATCCGGCTGGTAGTCCTCGATGATGTTGTCGACCGTGGTTGTGAATTTGCCGAGATCGAATTCATTTGCGAGGGACGATTTCGATTGCTTGAAGTGGTCGAAGGCCTTGTCATACTCTCCGGAGTTTTCATGGATGCGGCCAACGGCCAGGTGCAGCCGCATGAGGTCCGCCGGCGAGTTCGCATCAGTGCGAAGTTCTTGCTGAAGGGTTTCGAATATGCTGGAGTCGGTCTTGTGCTTGCGGAGGCCCGCGATCTGCACCAGGGCGAACTGGCGATGCCGTTCGTGGGCAGCCAATGCCTGATAGAGGCGTTCGGCCTCGTCGATTTCATCCAGGGATGACAGGCAATCGGCGTACAGCTTCTCGATGTCGCTTTTGTCGGCGGGCGGGCTGGCGGCGATCGCCTGCTTGAGATAGCGGATGGCGCGCTGCCCATTTCCGGTCTTGTGGAAGAACTCGCCCATGGCCCAGGGCGCCTGATACATGGAAGGGTCGATCCGGAAGGCTTTTTCGAGCACCGGCAGGGCTTCTTCGATCAACTCATATTGCAGGAAAAGCCGGCCGAGATTGATCAGGTAGCCGGCGTTCCGCGGTTCTGCTTTGACCGCAGCTTCGGCGAAGGGAAATGCCTCGGCATGTTTGTTGAGGTTGACCAGAACGAGCGCCAGGGCTTCATTGGCGTCGCCCCTCTCCGGAAACTGCCGCTGTAGGGAACGCGCCGCCGCTTCCGCCTCGGCAAGGCGTCCGAGCTGCAGGAGACGGGGGAGCCCGGCAATCGCCTCGGCGACGGTTGGCTGTCTTGGATTGAGCATTCGCTACTCCTTACGGAACCAACACCGTGGCACCCGTGGTGCGGCGGGCTTCGAGATCTTCATGGGCCTTTACCGCATCCGCCAAGGCATAGCGCTGGTTCACCGGAATTTTCACCTTGCCCGATTTGACGATGTCCACAAGGTCTGCGGCGGTTTCCTTGAGGTCCGCATCGCTCCCCGTGAAGTTTCCGAGTGTGGGCCTTGTTACATAGAGCGAGCCCTTGGCCGCCAGCAGGCCTAAATCGAACGCCTTCACCGGCCCCGAGGCATTGCCGAAACTCACCAGAAGGCCGCGGGGGCTTAGGCAATCGAGCGACGTCATCAGGGTCGCCTGCCCCACCCCGTCATAAACCACCGGCACGCCCTTGCCGGAGGTCAA
>JACMJT010000109.1 GCA_014380505.1 Hyphomicrobiales bacterium
TCTCGGGTCGAGCCCGAGAACAGGCAAGCCGGTGATGGAGAGAGTTCGTGCATTCATGTATCATGAGCCTTCCCAAGGAAAAAAGAGCGGAGTTCGTTGGCGGTTTCAACCGGGTTTTGTTCGGGGAAGAAATGCCCGCCCGCCAGTGCGCGGCCGCGCACGTCATTTGCCCAGTTGCGCCATATTCCCAAGGGGCCGCCGGCATCGGCGTACCACTCATCAAGCGCGCTCTCGGCACTCCAGAGGGCGAGGACCGGGCATTGGATGCTGCGGCCTGCGTTGCGATCTGCCGTATCGTGGGCGCGATCGAGGGTGGCGGCGGCGCGGAATTCTTCGCAAATGGCGTGAATGGTGGCGGGATCGCGGAGCGCTGCGATATAGGCGGCGCGAACTTCGGCGGGGAATGCGGCCGGGTCTGTGCCCCATTCGACCAGGGCGTTATCGACCACCGCCTCGGGGCTGGACGCGATCAACCGTTCGGGCAAGGGTTCGGGTTGGGCCAGCAGCGACCAGGGCCAGAAGGCCAGCATGAACTTTGCGTCGGCGCGCCCGAATGCTTCGGCGGCGGGAATGATATCGAGGAGAGCGAGGCGATCCACATGGGCCGGATGATTGAGAGCCAGGCGGTAGGCGACGCGTCCGCCCCGGTCGTGGCCGGCAATGGAAAAGCGGGGGAAGCCGAGTTTCTCCATGACGCGGATCATATCGAGGGCCAGGGCGCGCTTGGCGTAGGGGGCATGGTCGGGTGTGGAGGCGGGTTTGCCGCTTGCGCCATATCCGCGGAGGTCGGCGCAGATGACGGTGAAGGTTTCGGTCAAGAGCGGAGCGACCCCGCGCCACATGAGATGGGTTTGGGGGAAACCGTGCAGCAGGAGGAGCGGCGGGCCCCTTCCGGCACGGCGGATGAAAATTGTTGTCTCGCCGGAGTCGACGGTGGAGGATTCAAAATGATCGAACATGGGCTTCATGGTGCAAGCTTTGCCTGGGGCCATGCGGGAAGCAGGATAACTTCGAAATGACCGTTAGCCCCTCTCCTCCCCATCGCGTGGCCGCGATGGGTCCCTTCCTCTCCCCGCTTCGCGGGGCGAGGACATTTGGGAGAATTCGGTTCATGCCGGTTGAACCAACGCAGGCGGGCGGGGAATGGTGATGGCGTTTTCGGCGAAGGTTTTGAGGATGGCGAGGCGCAGATCGCTGGCGACGATGCCGCCGTCGTAGATGTGGGCGACGTTGGCCTTGATCTCGAAATCCAATCCGTTGGGGCCAATGCGAGCGAGCAGCACCTGGGGTTCGGGCCAGGTCAAAACCTTGGGGTGGGAGCGCGTCAGTTCCATCAGCAAGTCGCGCACCTCCTCGGGCTTCGAGTCGAAGGCCACGGTGACGGATACGGCGAAGCGGCCGATGGTGTCGCCGTGGGTCCAGTTTTTCACGGGCTCGGCGATGAGGCTGGAGTTGGGCACGATGATCGTGCAGGAGTCGAAGGTTTCGATTTCAGTGGTGCGAACGTTAATGCGCTTGACGATGCCCTCGCCCGAGGCGAGCACCACCCAATCACCGACGCGCACGGGGCGTTCGGCCAGGAGGATGAGGCCTGAGACGAAATTGTTGACGATGGATTGCAAGCCGAAACCGATACCGACGCCCAATGCGCCGGCGATGAGGGCGAGGCTGGAGAAATCGAGGCCCGCGGCGGTGAAGGCGATGAGGGCGGCGATGATATAGCCCGCGTAGCTCGCACCCTTGCGGAGGGAATCCTGGACGCCCTTGTTGACGCGGGTTTGCGCCAGGATGCGGCGATCGAGCCAGCGGACCGCGAGATTGGTGAGCGCTATTCCCACCAGCAGGATGAGGATGACGACGATGACGGACCAGGGCGACAGCGTCATATCGCCAATGCGGAAACCGAAAACGGCTGTGAGCGCTATCCCCCGGAAATCGACCCAGGTGACGGCCCACAGCAGGAACAGCAACGGCAGACCGGCGAGCAGCAGGACAACATCGATGATGGTGCGGAACAGGAGGCCCATGCGCTCGATGCCGCGTTCGCTCAGCCGCGTGGCATGGCGCAGAAAGCGGCCGACGCCGCTTTGCGGATCGGTGCTGGCCGAGACGGCGGCATCGGACAAATGGTGAGCGAGGAACAGCGCCGCCACCAGCATGGCGGTTTCGAACAGTTGCTGGGCGAGGAAGGAGGCGAGCGCCACGTAGCCCGCCAGCAGGGCTAGGGCACCCACGGTAATTCCCAGCCACAGGAGGGGCACGAAGCCAGACGCCCATTTGAAATAGACGCGGCGGCCCGTTGTCTTGCCGGGGAGGCCCTGCTGATTTGCGACGGTGAGCAGCATCAGCGCGAGCAGCACCAGCATGACGATGGCGGAGAGAGCCGATTGGCCGATGGTGTAGCTGACGGGCAAGTAGAGACCATCGGCGATGCGGCCGAGCGAGCGGGTGGCGGCGGAGGTGAAGGCGGCAAGCGCCACCAGCACGGGCAAGCGCGCGGCTGCCACATCATCGAGATCGACGATACGCCAGGAGGGCTTGCCGGGGGCGGCGATCCGGTGAGCGATCACCCAATAAATGACGGTGACGAAAATAATTTCGACGGCGGCGGAGTAAACCATCTGGAAGCGGGGCGTCATGAAGCCCCCTACTCCCAGCGCCAGGGACACCGGCAGGAAGAGCATGAAGAGAACGGCGAAGGCAA
>JACMJT010000110.1 GCA_014380505.1 Hyphomicrobiales bacterium
GCCCCCTCCCCGCCCAAAACCTTCTGCCAGGAAAACGTCACCACATCGAGTTTGGAAAAATCCATGTCCTGCGCAAAGGCCGCCGACGTCGCATCGCAAATCGTCAATCCCTGCCGGTCAGTCGGAATCCACTTTGCATCGGGAACCCGCACCCCGGATGTCGTGCCGTTCCAGGTAAAAACCACATCATTGGAGAAATTGACCTTGCCCAGGTCCGGCAGCTCGCCATAGGGCGCCAGATGCTTGGTCACGTCCTTGAGCTTCAGCTGCTTGAGCACATCGCTCACCCAGCCTTCGCCAAAGCTTTCCCAGGCCAGCATATCAACCCCGCGCGCGCCCAGCAGCGACCAGAGGGCCATTTCAACCGCCCCCGTATCTGAGGCCGGTACAATGCCAATGCGATAGGTCGCAGGAACCTCAAGCACTTCACGGGTCAGCGTGATGGCTTCCTTGAGGCGCGCCTTGCCTTCGCTTGAGCGGTGCGAACGGCCTACCGATGCGGTTTTGAGGAGGTCCGGTGTCCAGCCCGGAATCTTGGCGCAGGGGCCGGACGAAAATTGCGGGTTTGCCGGCCGCAATGCCGGTTTAGCTGTCGTCATGTCTATCTCCATCCTTGCAGATGGACTGACCCTCGTTGGGGAGGGTTAGCCCGGCACGCTTATGCGGCAGCAATGCCGGGAGGTCAACTGCGACTCTTTTACAAAAGAAAACGGCGGCAGATTGCTCCGCCGCCGCTCGCTGTAGGTGATCACGCGCGATTGCGGATCAGAAGTTGAAGCGCACGCCTGCGGAAACCACATGCTCCCGCGGATCCGAACCTGAAATCATGATATCGCGGAAACGATAGCCGACATCGAGGTCGATATTGTCGGTGAGGCCCATCGAAACACCGGCAGTGAGGCCATAGGCAAGGCCGCTGTCATTGCCCGACGGCCCATCATCCACCCAGCCATAGCCAAGACCGGCGCCCACATAAGGAGTGAAGGCAGTATCATTTGCCCAGTCAAAATAGAGATTGCCCAAAACAGTCGTGGTGCTCATGTCGGCGCCGGGGGCAACATCATAGTCGCCGGCCCAATCCGCCGTTATGTCGGCGCGCATGTTTTCGTTGAACTGGTAGCCCACACCGCCACCCAGCATAAGCGCGCTGTCATCATCGCCGCCGCTCCACTCAAGGAACGACCAGCCGAGATCGCCACGAAGATAGAAACTCGTCACATCGTTTTCTTCCGCCACTGGGGGCGGATCGACATCAGCCGCGTGAGCGGCGGCCGCAAACGGCAAGACCGCGAAACTGGCCAAAAGAATGAACTTGAATATCTTCATCGAAAAATCCTCCAAATGTCTTCGTCCGATGATGAAAGCTAGAGGTTACAAATGGCTCAACACGGGCATCATTGCGGCCATATCGTGACAGTCGCTGACTGTTGCCCTGAAAGCACAGTTAATTGTTAGAATTTGAGACATTCCGTAGACGGATTATCAACCATGAACTTTTTGTAATGTTTGTGTCAGGCCGCGGCTTTGGAAATGACGCCGCAGAGCTCGTCGACCACCGCGTTTACCAGCCGCGCATCATCGCCTTCCGCCATCACGCGGATAAGTGGTTCCGTGCCCGAAGGTCGGATGACCAGGCGTCCCGCGTTGCCAAGGCGTGAGATGGCTTCCGCAATCGCGGTTTTCACTTGCGCATCGTCCAGGGGCTTGCCGCTCTTGAATTTTACGTTCTTCAAAACCTGCGGCACCGGCTCAAACATTTTGCAAACTTCGCTTACAGGCTTTCCCGCGCGTTTGACTTCCGCCAGCACCTGGAGCGCCGCCAGCAAACCATCGCCGGTCGTCGAGAAATCCGACAGGATGATATGTCCCGATTGCTCGCCGCCCACATTGAAGCCATGGGCCCGCATGTGTTCAACCACATAGCGGTCGCCAACCTTGGTGCGCGCCAGTGACAGGCCCTGCGCACTCAGGAAGCGCTCAAGCCCCAGATTGGACATGACCGTGGCGACAAGCCCCCCGCCTTGGAGCTGTCCCCGCTCATGCAGGGATTTCGTAACCAGCGCCATCAACTGGTCGCCGTCAATGACCTGGCCCTGCTCATCGGAA
>JACMJT010000111.1 GCA_014380505.1 Hyphomicrobiales bacterium
CCGTGCCTGGCGCCAAGCACATGCTTGAGCGGCGCGGAAGGACACATCTATCTGAAGGGGGTTGCCCCGGACAGGCGCCGGATGCGTATGGTGAGTACAACTTCGCGGTCAACGAATGGAACGCCGTCGCCGTCCAGATATAGGCGCTTGCACTCCCCAATACAAGCAAGGAGGTATGGAACAATCGCGCAGTTCGTTGCCTTTCTGCGACCTGCTTGGGAATGAATTAAGACGCGGCCGACGCGAAGTGCTATCCTGGCACATGACGCACTTGGAAAGTCCCCGCGAAACAGTCGAGTATCGCGGCTATTCCCTGCAAGTCAGCTATGCTTCGCCGCAATGGCAAGTGTTGATTGGCTTGGTGTTGAAGGACAGACCGAGACTTCCACCCGAACGACAGATCGTTAAGGGTTGGAATGAGGAAGAGACGTTGAAGCGCGCAAAACAGCGGATCGATCTTCTGATTGAAAGTCCCAGCCTTCATTAGAGGTCGCAATGAGCTACCGCGGATATGACCTGGAACAGAAAACCCTAATGGTTGGGTGGCAGATCACCATCACCAAGGATGGCAAGTTCGTCCACAATGGAAGCGTCACAAAAAGCCTGACCTCAGCCGTGGACGAGGCTGAGAAATACATCGATAGGGCTATTGCCCAAGCAGATATCGCTGCGCCAGGACCATGCTGAAAGGAATCGAAAAGATGGAGCGGTCAGCTCGCTACATCGTCAGGCTGCAGAAAAATGGCCAATACACGGTCGTGATGTCCCGGCCGGAGTGGGCCAATAGGGAAATTCCCGGTTTCGCGACCGAGGCCGAGGCCAATGCCTGGATCGCGGGCCGGCGGCAGCAATCAAAGCTGTAATATTTTCCGGCAGTCGCAGTACCGATATCCGCCGACCGCGCGAACGATGGACTGCAATCCAGATACTCCGATTGCGCATCGCTCCCTTGAACTGTGCCGATCCGGGAATAACGCGATTTTCGCGCCGTCGAATCCCACCTTTTGCGCGATTGGCGTCTGATGAAACTCATGCTGCGTGGCAACGTCGCAGGCGCGGCATTTTGTGCGGTGCGTCCAGTGTTTCCATTTCTTAAAACATCTGGGCCCTACACCGCCCGCTGACAGATCAAGTCAGAGGCGCTTTCGTGAAATTTTCATCCCAGATGTTGAAGCTGAGCGCATCGGCGCTTGTCCTGTTGGCCGCCGCCATTCCCGCCTCGGCGCAGGAAAGCGCCAGTTCAATTGAGTCGGTGCAAGTTGAAGAGGTCGTCGTATCCGGTTCGCGGATTTCGCTGCCGGGTTTTGACGCGCCCACGCCGGTGGTCGCGCTGGGACTCGACAAGATCGAGCGGGACGCCAAGATCGATATCGGCGACCTGATCCGCGAGCTGCCCGCGACCGGTCCGTCGCCTTCGCTCAACAACGGCGCCAATAGCACCAATGTCAGCCAGGGCGATGCCGGGCTGGATATGGTCAGCCTGCGGAACCTGGGCATTGCGCGCACCCTGGTCCTGTTCGATGGCCAGCGTGTGGTCTCGTCCAATCTGCTGGGCGGGGGCGTGGATCTCGCCACCTTGCCGGCAACCCTGGTCAAGCGCGTCGATGTGGTGACCGGCGGCGCTTCGGCCGCCTGGGGCTCCGACGCGGTGGCTGGTGTGGTCAACCTGATCCTCGACAAGCAGTTTGAGGGCTTCAAGGCCAATCTGACCTTGGGCGAGGGCACCCAGATCGCGCACAAAAAGCTTGCGCTGGAAGGCGCCTGGGGCACGCCTTTTGACGGCGGCCGCGGCCATCTGATTTTGAGCGGCAACTATACCACCAGTCCGGATGCGGTGTTCCTAGGTCAGGCGAAATGGTGGAAAGGCACTTCCTTGGTGCAAAATCCCGCCTATACCATCGGCGGCACCCAGCCGCTGTTCGTCCATCGCGATCATGTCGGCAGCATCCAGGTCACCCAAGGCGGTTTGATCAACGCCAATAGCGCCGGCGGCGCGGGCTCGAGCCTTGCGGCCAATGCGCTGCGCGGTCTTCAGTTCACCGCCAATGGCGCGGTAACGCAATTCAACACCGGCACTGTTTATGGCGTGAGCTGCTACAATGGCTGCAGCAATGACGAGCGCACCGGCGCCTTGCGCTATTCGTTGCTGGCGGTGCCTTACAGCCATGGCACCGTGTTCGGCTATGGCAGCTACCAGATCACGCCGGACCTCACGGCGTCGCTGCAGCTCAACTA
>JACMJT010000112.1 GCA_014380505.1 Hyphomicrobiales bacterium
CCGCATGCCCGGTGCTGATGTAAATCCCTATCTCGCCTACTCGGCCATTTTGGCGGCAGGGCTTTGTGGCATTGACGAAAAAATTGAGCCGGCGGGCGAACCCGCGACGGGAAACGCTTACGCGCTGGCATCGCAACCCAGGCTGCCGGCATCCCTCGATGAGGCGACTGAAGCATTCGCTCAATCGAAGATCGTGAAACGTTTCTTTGGCGATGCTGTCCAGAAACACTATGCGAATTTCGGAAAGCAAAGCATCGCAGCAGCGGCAAGCCGGGTCACCGACTACGAACGCCAGATGCTTCTCCTCGATATCTGAACACCTTCAACAACGGAGTCCGTCATGTCTGATTCACCATCAACCAGCCATCTGCCACCCGATCCGGTCAAATGGGTGCGCGATCTCGAAGCCGTCTGGCAGGCCAAGGATGCCAAGCGCGCCGCCGAAGGATTTACCGATGATGCCGTACAGGTTTGGGGGACGGATCAAAAACAATCCGGGCCCGAACTCTTGCAGCGTCCCGCCCAGTGGTTTGCCTATGCCAAGGATCTCAAGATCAACAAGGAGTATGTGGCACATAGCGGCAACTGCATCGTGACGGCGTGGAACAGCTCCTACACGCACCCGGAAAGCGGCAAGACGATGCGGGAGCGGGGCATTGAATGTTTCTATTTCCGCCATGGCAAAGTGCACGAGCAGCGGGTTTGGCAACACAGTTGGGCGGATGGAGAGAATGGCGCGGCCAAATCTTTCAGCACCGATTGACGGCGCGGCCAGGCTTTCAACAGCCGAAATCCAGGCGCTTGGCAGCGAGATCGCCCGCCTTGTTTCGCGGGTTTACGAAGAACAACGGCCGTTGCCGCCGGAGCGGGCCGAGCTTCCCGCCGTGCCGGAAATCGGCGCCGGTATCTCTGGCCTTCCCGCGCTCTGGAGACTGATTGCCGATCAATCCGCCCAACTCGCTAGTCCATGGATGACCGGCAACATGGATACGGCCCCGCACCCCGTTGCGGCGCTGACCCAAGCGTTGGTAGCGGCACTCAACAACAACATGCTGTTCCGCGAACTTTCGCCGCTGGCCAGCGATGTTGAAGAACAACTGATTGCCTTCTTTATCGGGAAACTCAACTTGCCAAGCGGCGCCAATGGGGTTTTTACGAGCGGCGGAACCATCGCTAATTTGACGGCGCTCTTTGCCGCTGTCGGAGGGTTCGAGACGCTTGTAGCACGCGATTCATTTCATCTTTATATTCCAGCCTCCGCACACATCTCGCTTGCCAAGTCCGCGGCGATACTTGGCATTCCGTCCCATCAGGTTCACAAGATCGATTGCGATGGCGCCGGACGGATGGACCCCGGCAGCTTGCATGCGGCCTTGACATCGGCACCGCGACAATCGCGTGCGATCATCGTTTGCGTACTTGGCACCACCATCCACGGCTCCGTCGATCCGATCGCCGCTATTTCCGAAATCGCCCAGAAATTCGGAGCGTGGCTCCATATCGACGCCGTTTACGGCACCGCGCTGGCTTTGAGCTCCGCATACCGGCACTTTCTGGATGGAGTTGGATCCGCTGACTCCATAGCACTCGGCCCCCAGAAATGGCTTTATGTTCCGCGCCTTTCCGCTTTGGTGGTATTTCGGGGCGGTGAAATCTTTGAGAAGCGCCTGCGGAGCAGTTTGCCGTATTCCCTCACGGGCATGCCGCATCGCGGCCAGTGGGGCCTTCAGGGATCACGGCCGGCCGATGCCCTGGTTCTTTGGGTGGTCTTGCAGACCTTGGGAACGGCTGCGCTGGGAGCGATGATCGATCGATCTATCGATATGGCACGGCGGTTCCACGAACTTCTGTCTGAAACAGATACTCTGGTGCCCACCCATGTACCCGATCTCAATATACAAACGATCCGTTTGGCCAAGCCCGATCCCGGTGGCGAGCTGACGCGCATGATGCAGGAAAGGCTGACCCAGCGCGGCCGAACCTGGCTCAGCACGTCACGGTGGCAGGACCAGGTGTTGCTGCGCGCTGTTCTTCTCTCGCCTGCAATCACCGAAGGTCATCTTCGCAACTATGTGGATGATATAGTCAGCACGGTTGAACACTAGGATGCGAGTGTATCAGGTCGCCGCCAGCAATAGCCGGACCGGTACATGAAATAATGCAGCGAGGCTCGGTGATAGGGATGCTCGCTCGGATTGATGCGCGTGAAGGCCGCCACGTTCACAAACTTGCCCAAGCTCGCATAGGCGATATCGGCGTAGCGGTCCGTGTAACTATAATTGCCAAGCCGGCTTTCGAGTATGCGTGTCCCTTCGCCAATTTCTATGTAGTGCCCGAGGTGCTACCGCGGACATCGGCGCCGGGATGAAGATAGGGCTCGTGGGAAAGTTCCGGCATAGGCAATCTCTGCCGGAGACCTCACCCGTGTTGGATGAAGACCGTATGACAAGGAGGGCTGATTCGGCCATTCCCGCAGGGCGCGCTATTTTTCTGCTATTGAAAAAGCGCGCGAAGCCGTACGCGGTCAATTTTGCCCGAGGAGTTGAGCGGCAGCCGTTCAACATCGACGACCAGCGTGTCGCCCGCGAAGTTGAGGCGCCGGGCGATTTCCTTGCGAATTTCCGACAACGGTACCTCGGGCTTCCGGCAGATCGCGATGCCGATCGTATCAAACCCCGACTCGTTCCTGACACCAACGGCGGCAAGGTTCGCGATGCCCCGGATCGACGATAATTGCTCCTCGACAGCCGTGGGAGATATTTTGTTGCCGCCCGTATTGATGAGTTCGCGGACGCGCCCTGTGATCGTCAGGGCTCCATTCCCGGCCAAATAACCGAGATCGCCCGGATAGAACCAGCCATTCCGGATGGACTCTTCGTCAACGCCGCTTTTATGAATGTAACCAGGCACGGCGAAAGTTGGATCGAGTTTCACCCTGATCTGGCCTTCCCGTCCTGGCATCAGGGGCTTGTCACTATCGTCGGTGACTTCGAGCCGAATCCAAGGCACAATGCGGCCGCTGGCGCCTGGTTTGGTAAACCACTCATCCGTTGCTAACGAAACAATTCCGGTTTCAGTCGAGCCATAGACATTTGTGACCGTCGAATTGAACAGGCGGGCGGCCTCCGCGGCATAGGCTCCGGCGATGGGTCCACCAACGGTTATGATTGATTCAAGTTTGCGCAGTGGCCGTGGATTGAGTCTTATCATTTCAACAAGATCGACCAGAATGGA
>JACMJT010000113.1 GCA_014380505.1 Hyphomicrobiales bacterium
CCCCTTGAACGAGATGGGGCCGGGCGCCGGTCCCGCCTGAAACACGCGCTTCTCGTCGAACACGCCATAGTTCGGCAGATCGTGCTTGAAGCGCAGCGCTTCGATCTTGCCGTTGGCCAGCAATGCCACCGAATTGTGCAGCTTCCCGCCATCGCGCCAAGGCGTGCCAATCAGCACGGCAGGGCCTTCCCTCGTCTCCTCGGCCAACGCTTCGATCGCCGATTTGCAGGCGGCGATCAGCGAGGGCCGCAGCACCAAGTCTTCCGGCGGATAACCACAGATGAAAAGCTCCGGAAACAGGATCAGATCTGCCTGCGCTGCCGTGCCGCGCACCTCCCGCGCCTTGGCGAGATTGGCCTGGATGGCGCCCACCGTCGGGTTGAGCTGGGCCAGCGCAATAATGAGTCTGTCGGTCATGGGAAGGCGTCTTAGCGGATGCATGCCGGAGCTTCAATTGCGGGCCGTTGACGGAGTCCCGAAACTTCCCCATGACAGTCTCCGTGATCCTGAAATCACTTATCGACAGCCAGCCTGCTGATGCCGTTGCCATCATGGCGCCGGAACGCCCGCCCATGACCTATGGCAGCTTCGCCAGGCTATGCGTAGCAGCGGTTAGCCGTCTCAATGAATTGGGTCTCGGCCGCAACGACCGCTTGGCGATTGTGCTGCCCAATGGATGCGGAATGGCTGCGGCCTTCGTCGTCTGCGCTGGCGCTGTAACGGTGGCCCCGCTCAATCCTTCCTATCGCGAAGACGAGTTCCACTTTTCCATGGAGGACCCCAAGGCGCGCGCCCTGCTCGTTGAAGAGGGGAGCACTTCGCCCGCGATTGCCGCGGCCATGCGGCTTGGCATTCCCGTGTTCACGTTGATCCCCGGGCAAGAGGCCGGCAGTTTTATCATCACGGGCGAGGCCTTTGCCGCATCGTCCTTGAAGGGGTTGGCGGAGCCGGAGGACGTGGCCCTTGTGCTGCACACTTCTGGCACCACGTCGCGCCCGAAGATCGTGCCGCTCACCCATGCCAATCTGCTGGCTTCCGCCGCGAACATCAAACGCACGTTGCAGCTCACTGCACAGGACCGTTGCCTCAACATCATGCCGCTGTTTCATATTCACGGGCTTGTAGCGGCGATCCTTGCGAGTCTCGCGGCGGGCGGCTCGGTGTTTTGCACGCCCGGTTTCAACGCGCTCAAGTTCTTCGCCTGGATGGAAGAAGCGGCGCCCACCTGGTACACCGCCGTTCCCACCATGCATCAGGCGATACTTTCGCGAGCGGAGAGAAACGAACGCGTCATCGCCGCAACTCCTCTCAGATTTATACGTTCAAGCTCGGCGTCCTTGCCTGCACCGGTATTCAATCAGCTTGAGGCTGCCTTTGGCTGTCCCGTGATTGAAGCTTATGCCATGACCGAGAATGCTCACCAGATGACCTCGAACCAGTTGCCGCCGGGCAAACGCAAGGCCGGTTCCGTGGGCTGCGCCGCGGGACCGGACGTCGCCATCATGGGCACCCATGGAAAATTGTTGAAGGCGGGCGAAGAGGGCGAAGTGGTGACGCGGGGGCCCAACGTCACCACGGGCTATGAGAACAACCCCAAGGCCAATGCCGAAACTTTCCTCCATGGGTGGTTCCACACCGGCGACCAGGGCGTGATGGACGGGGACGGCTATCTCAAGATCACCGGCCGCCTCAAGGAGATCATCAATCGCGGCGGTGAAAAAATAGCTCCCGTCGAGGTGGACGAAGTGCTGATGGATCATCCGTCCGTGCACCAGGCCGTGACCTTCGCCATGCCCCATGACAAGCTGGGAGAAGATGTGGCGGCGGCGGTGGTGCTGCGCGAGGGCGAGAAGGCAACGGAGCGCGAGCTTCGCGATTTCGCCGACGCCCGCCTCGCGGCCTTCAAGGTGCCGCGCCGCATCGTCATCCTCGCCGAAATTCCCAATGGCCCCACCGGCAAGCTCCAGCGGATCGGCCTTGCCAAAAAGCTGGGGCTCCCATGACGAAGATCTGCATCTTCGGCGCGGGCGCCATCGGCGGTTACATCGGCGCGCGGCTTGCCCTCAAGGGCGAAAGCGATGTCTCGCTCGTGGCTCGCGGTCCTCATCTTGCGGCAATCCAGGCCAACGGCCTCACGCTGAAGCAGGGCGGCGAAACATTCAACGTCAGGCCGCGCGCCACAGCCGATCCAGCCCAACTTGGCCCGCAGGATTTCATCATCCTCGGCCTCAAGGCCCATGCGGTCACCGGTGCTATCGACGCGTTGCAACCGCTCATCGGCAAGGAAACCGCCATCCTCTTTGCCCAGAACGGCTTGCCCTGGTGGTATTTCCATCGCCACGGCGGCGCCTATGAGGGCCGCCGCCTCGAAAGCGTCGATCCGG
Source organism: Hyphomicrobiales bacterium (assembly GCA_014380505.1). The sequence continues at coordinate 2,385 of JACMJT010000113.1, forward strand.
GCGGCGTTATCTGGAGCCGTCTGGGGCCGGAGCGTGCGCTCGGCTGCGTTGTCTGGCAGGCAGCCGAAATCGAAGCTCCCGGCGTGATCGCCCATCACTACGGAGAACGCATGCCGATCGGCGAGCCATCCGGCGAGCGAACGGCGCGCGTTGTGGACCTCGCAAGGTTGCTGACCTCGGCTGGCCTCAAAAGTCCGGTTCGCAACAATCTGCGAAACGAAATCTGGCTCAAGCTCTGGCAGAATCTGAGCTTCAATCCCATCAGTATACTGACGAATGGCGCTCTCGATGCACTGGCCGCCGATCCCGGCACGCGCCGCGTCATCGCCGTCATGATGGACGAGGCACGGACCGTCGCCGAAACTCTGGGCATAACGTTCCCTGTCGATACTGATGAGCGGATCGACATGGTGGCGAAGGCCGGCCCCCACCGCACCTCGATGCTGCAGGACGTTGAAGCTGGGCGCCCAACGGAACTCGAAGCGCTTCTCGGCGTTGTCATCGAATTGGCGGCCATGACCGGAATTGCAACACCGAGCTTGAAATTGGTCTATGATCTCGCCAAATTCCGCGGACGGGATCCCCAGGGTGCGGGACTGAGATGATAGGGAGGCTCTGCGATGCGGCTCGATGACATCAAGCCAAGCGACAATGTCGAGGACCGGCGCGGTCAAGGCGGCGGATTCGGTTTTCCGCGCGGACGGCCGGGCGGGGGCGGCTTCCGCTTTCCCATGGGCGGGCGCGGCGGCGGCTTCAGCTTCAAGACCATCATCATGCTGGTCATCATTTATTTTGCCGTGAAGTTCTTCTTCGGTGTCGATCTCCTCCAGGTGATCAATGGCGGCGGCATTCAGAATCCCGGCGGCACGGATACGTCCATCACTGCGCCCGATGCCGGCACCGACGTGACCGGCGATGCGGGTTCGCTTTTTGTGCGCCGCGTCCTGGCCACGACGGAGACTGTTTGGGACGGCGTGTTCAAGGCCGGGGGCCAGCAATACCAGCGGCCGGGACTTGTGCTGTTCACTGGTTACGTACAATCCGCTTGCGGCGAGGCCGAGTCACGCATGGGGCCGTTTTATTGTCCGGGCGACGGCAAGGTCTATATCGATCTGTCATTTTATCAGGACATGAAGAACCAGCTTGGGGCACCGGGCGATGCTGCCCAGGCCTATGTGATTGCCCATGAGGTCGGCCACCATGTGCAAAACCTTCTTGGCAAGGCCAGCGAGGTAACGGAAGAGCGCACGCGGGTATCCGAGGAGGAAGGCAACGCCCTGTCGGTGCGCCTGGAATTGCAGGCCGACTGCTACGCCGGCCTGTGGGCCAGGCAGGCCGATGCCGCGAAGATACTCGAGGAGGGCGACGTTGAGGAAGCGCTCAAGGCCGCCGCGGCGATTGGCGACGACCGCCTGCAGAAGCGCTCACAGGGTTACGTGGTGCCGGAATCCTTCACCCACGGCACCTCGGAGCAGCGGGTACGCTGGTTCAAGACTGGAATGAACGCAACCGACCTTAAAACCTGCGACACATTCGCCACGAACCAGCTTTGAAAGATCCTCATCCGCCCTTCGGGCACCTTCTCCCATGCCTCGCCGCACGGGAGAAGGCGGATGTGGTTAGCGGCCTCGCCCGTGCGGGCCACGCATGGGAGAGGGTGGCCAAAGGCCGGGTGAGGGCCCTTTGATCAAGGAAACCGAAGTTAGCCGCAGTAGTCGGAAACGAGGCCAGCCTTGGCGCTGCCGGATTCGATTTCAATGGTCGTGCACAGCTCGCTGTAGCGCGCATTGGCCGACAGGGCATAGGCGCCGACCGCCACCAGCAACACCGCAAGGGCGACACTTATGCGCGCCATGTATTTTGCCGATTGCTGGTTCTCGTCCGCCATGCGTTTCCAGACTTGGGTCGAATTGGTGTTCACATACATCGCCGTTCTCCCTGGTGCACCGTTAACGAAACCTCCCGATGCCGGTGTTCTTTCTAACCCAGAAGCAACAATTGGTTGAGGTTAATCTTTCCTTTCGCTTTCCGAAGCCTTAACCAGCGCCGTAGGATTTGCGGAAAATTTGGAAAGGCACCATGGCAGCGGCCCTCGATTCACTTGGCATTCTTCGCGCGCTGTTTGCCGCCGCCGTCGATGCGGCCAATCCGGAGCGCGCGGTTGCCGCCAATCTGCCGCCTCGGCCCCTGGGCCGCGCCGTTGTGATAGGTTTGGGCAAGGGCGCCATTCCCATGGCAGCCGCCGTTGAGGCCCATTGGCAAGGCCCGCTCGAGGGCTTCGTCGTGGCGCCCCATGGACTTGCCTCGCCCCTCAAGCAGATAGAAACGATCCACGCCAATCATCCCGTGCCCGATGCGGGCAGCCTTGCCGCGGCCGACAAGGCCCTGGCACTGGCGGCAACGCTGAAGAAGGACGATCTGCTGATCGCTCTCGTTTCCGGCGGCGGTTCCTCCCTCATGTCGAAGCCCGCCCCCGGCATTGCCATGGAGGAGAAACTCGGCCTCATCCGCGCCCTTCTCAAATGCGGCGCCAATATCGCCGAGCTCAACTGCGTGCGAAAGCATGTATCAGGCGTGAAGGGTGGACGGCTGGCGCGCGCCGCAGGAGAGGCCCGCATCCATACGCTGATAGTCTCCGATGTGCCCGGCGACGATCCAGCCATCGTAGCCTCGGGTCCCACAGTGGCCGACCCCACCCGCAAGGCCGATGCGCTTGAAATTCTCCGCCGCTACCGGCTCGATATTCCGGCCCCCGTCGAGGGATGGCTTAACTCATCCGATGTGGACCGCGGACCGCTCCGCCATGACAACGAAACCCGCGTCATCGTTTCGCCCCATGAATCCTTCCGCGCCGCAACCGCCGAGGCCAAAAAGTTCGGCCTCAATGTTCTTTATCTGGGAGATCGCATCGAAGGCGAGGCGCGTGATGTTGCCAAGGTCCACGCAGCGCTTGCCTTGCAGATCAAGCAATATGATGAGCCGGTGGCCAGGCCCTGCGTCGTGCTGTCCGGCGGCGAAACCAGCGTCACCGTGCGGGGCAAGGGCCGGGGCGGGCGCAATGTCGAGTTCGCGCTGGCTCTCGCCATGGCGCTCGCGGGCGAGAAAAACATCCATGCGCTCGCCGCCGATACCGATGGCGTCGATGGCATGGAACAGATTGCCGGCGCCCTAATCACTCCCGATACGCTGAACCGCGCCCGAAGCATCGGCCTCGATCCCACCTCAAGTCTCGAAAACAACGACGCCCATGTCTTCTTCGAAAAACTAGGCGATCAGGTCATCACCGGCCCCACCCAGACCAACGTCAACGATTTCCGCGCTATCCTGATCGTTTAATCCCCCATTTCCCGTCATCCCGGCGAACGCCGGGATCCATGGTTCAATTTGCTCACACCTCAACGCCGATAGAACCGCCGCGCGGAAAAATGGATCCCGGCTTTCGCCGGGATGACGGATCGAGGGGCAGTTTGTCTGTTCTTGAAAAACTGTCCTATACTTTAATACGGAAGGAAACCGTATGGGCCGTTTGACGACGCATGTGCTGGATACCGCCACAGGCAGCCCGGCTGCGGGAATGAAGCTCGAGCTTTACTTGCTCGACGGCGGCAACCTCCTCATCAAAACCGTTCACACCAATGCCGATGGCCGCCCCGATGGGCCGATCCTCGAAGGCGCCGCCTTTCTGCAAGGGCATTATGAACTGCGCTTCCATGCCGGGGATTATCTGCGCCGGCAGGGCATGAAAATTCCGGAACCCGCCTTCTTCGACGTCATCCCCATACGCTTCGGCGTCGCCAATGGAGGCCAGCACTATCACGTGCCCCTGCTGTTCTCACCCTACGGCTATTCGACCTATCGCGGTAGCTGACCATGCCCGAGCGCGCGGCACTACGGTTTCTCCGGAGAGGGCAGGTGGTCGAGCTTGCTAGCGTTTCTCCCACGCAAACCGTGCTGGACTATCTTCGCCTTGAGGAAAAATCGCGCGGCACCAAGGAGGGCTGCAACGAAGGTGATTGCGGAGCCTGCACCGTGGCGCTGGGTTCCTTGCGCGCTGGCCGCGTCGTCTATGAACCGGTGAATGCCTGTATCCTCCTGATGGGTCATCTCGACGGCAAGGAACTGGTCACCGTCGACGACCTCGCCGACGGCGGCACACTCCACCCCGTGCAGCAGGCCATGGTTGAAAGCCATGGCTCCCAGTGCGGCTTCTGCACGCCGGGCTTCATCATGTCGCTGTTTACGCTCTATCACGCTGGGCACCGCCCGGAGCGTCAGGAAATCGTCGATAACATCGCCGGCAATCTCTGCCGCTGCACCGGCTATCGCCCCATCGTCGATGCCGCCCTTGCGTCGTGCTCCGGCAAGGCCACCGACAAATGGGCGAAGAACGCGAAGGAAACCGGCAGCCAGCTAGCGGCACTCGACGATGGGACGGATGCCTTCATCGGCGATGCCGAAGGCTTCGCGGCGGTGCCGTCGAGTGCCGATACGCTCGCATCCCTGGCCGCCGCTCACCCCGATGCCACAATCGTCGCGGGCGCCACCGATGTGGGGTTGTGGATAACCAAGCAATTGCAGGTTCCCCCCAAGATCATTCATGTGAGCAAGATCAAGGCCTTGCATGAAATTCATGAGACACCGGACGAGATATCGATCAGCGCCGCCGCCACCTATGGCGAGGCCGAGCCCTGGCTCGCCAAGATCGACCCGGATGTGGGAGAAGTCTTGCGCCGCCTTGGCGCTAGGCAGGTTCGCGCCATGGGCACCATCGGCGGCAACATCGCCAACGGCTCGCCCATCGGCGATATGCCGCCCATGCTGATTGCCCTTGGCGCCACTCTGCATCTCCGCCACGGCGATACCACCCGGGAAATGCCCATCGAGGATTTTTTCATCGCCTATGGCAAGCAGGACCGCAAGCCGGGCGAGCTCGTCTGGCGCATCGATACTCCCAAGCTCAAGCCCAACGAAGC
>JACMJT010000114.1 GCA_014380505.1 Hyphomicrobiales bacterium
CACGCGATTGCCCGTTAGAACCCGCTTGCCCAGCCGGGTCCTAACGCTGGCAAGCCTGAGCTTCAGCATTTCCGCCTCGACAATGGTGCCCATGTTAAGCCGGTAGCCTTGAGCCAGGCGCGGGTGCGCGAGCCGCAAACTTCCGTCCGCTTGTTTCTTCAGTTTGGCATATCGTTCATAGACGCGGAGCGCGTAACCGCCCGTCGCCACATAGTCGACCGTCCTGTCGAAATCGTCCCGCGTCAGATTGCGATAGGTCCACGCACCGACGACCTCGGCAAAAAGCTGGTCCGGCTGAAACGGCCCAGCAACCGCCCGTCCCAGTATGTGCTGGGCCAGCACATCAAACTTCAAAACCGAGGGGTATTCCGTATCCTGGGCATTGGCCTTAACCGCCTGCCCGGCCGCCTCGCATTCCAGAACCTCGAAACGGTTGGATGGAACCAACAGGGCTTCGCTGGGCGTATCCAGCCGGTGATTGGAGCGGCCGATGCGCTGGAGCAGGCGGCTCGACCCCTTGGGAGCGCCCACCTGGATGACCAGATCAACCTCGCCCCAATCGATGCCGAGATCGAGCGTAGAGGTGCACACGACGGCGCGCAGTTTGCCTTGGGCCATGGCGGCTTCCACCTTCCGCCGCTGGGCCACATCGAGTGAGCCGTGATGCAGCGCAATGGGCAGATGATCCTCATTCGCTTCCCACAGGGATTGGAACACCGCCTCCGCCTGAGAGCGCGTGTTGACAAAAACCAGCGTCATCTTCGCTTTCCCGATTTCCCCATAGATTTCGGGAATCGCATAGAGCGAGGAATGCCCGGCCCACGGCACGCGCTCGACCGATTTGAGAATTCGGATGTTGGGCGCAGCACCGGCTTTGCCGAGTACGAGCAGTGCCGGTGCGGCACCCGCCGGCATCAGCCATGCTCGCAGGGCATCGGGATCGGCCACTGTCGCTGAAAGGCCGATCCGCCGCGCGGCTGGCGCGTGCGTTGCAACACGCGACAAGGCCAGCGACAACAGCACGCCGCGCTTCGAGGTGACGATCGAATGCAGTTCATCGAGAATGACGGTTTTGAGATCGCGCAACATGTGGGCGGCACCCGGATCGGCGACCAGCAGCGACACCTGTTCCGGCGTGGTGATCAGAATGTCCGGCGGCTTTTCACGCTGGCGTTTGCGCTTGGAATGGGGCGTATCCCCGGTACGGGTTTCAATGGTGACGGGCAGGGACATCTCCGCCACCGGCGCTTCGAGATTGCGGGCGATATCGATGGCCAGCGCCTTGAGCGGCGAAACATAGAGCGTGTGGATGCCGCCCCGCTGGTGTGGTGTCGATAGCTCCACAAGGCTTGGCAGAAAGCCAGCGAGTGTCTTGCCGCCGCCAGTGGGCGAGATGAGCAGCAGGCTGTCGCCCCTTGCCGCGTGTTCCAATACTGCGAGCTGGTGCGGCCTGGGACTCCAGCCCCGCGCTGCGAACCAGTCGAGAAACTTTGCCGGCAACACACCCATGCCCCAGCTTGACTTGGGCTGGCGATCAACGCAACTGACGGCCGCATGTCCCTTCCCGCCACCGCGCCCATCACCCATCGCTCCGTACTCGCCATTGCCGTTCCGATCATGCTGTCGAACGTCTCCGAGCCTTTGATCGGCGTGGTCAATACCGCAGTCATCGGGCAATTGCCGGACCCCTATTATATCGGCGCCATCGCCGTAGGTGCGCTGCTTTTCTCCTTTATCTTCTGGGGCTTCGGCTTCCTGCGCCTGTCGACGGGCGGACTTTCCGCGCAAGCCGTGGGCGCGGGCAACAGCCCTGAACTCGTGGCCGTGCTGTTGCGCGCCCTTGTTATCGCGGTGGTTGCGGGTGCGGCTCTCATAGCGCTTTCGCCGGTGATCCGTGAGGTTGCTTTTGACCTGATCGGCGGATCGGCGGAGGTGCGCCGCCACGGCGAGACTTATTTCAACTATCGTATCTGGTCAGCGCCCTTCGCATTCGTCAACTACTGCGTCATGGGCTGGTATATCGGCCAGGCGAAAGCCAAGCTCACCTTTCTCGTGCAGCTTTTTCTCAACGTCACCAACATGGCGCTCAGCGTAACCTTTGTTCAGGGCATGGGGATGACATCGGACGGCGTAGGCCTTGCAGCCCTGATCGCCGAAATTGCTGCAGCGATGCTGGCGCTTGGCCTCGCCTTTGGCTCGGTGCGCCGAATGGCGGCCCATATCGACCGGACACTGATCTTCAACACCAGGGAGATGCGGCGCACCTTGGCCATGAACGGCGACGTGATGATCCGCACTCTTTGCCTGGTCTTCGCCTTCACCTGGTTCACCGCCCGCGGCGCCCGCGCCGGGGACGTCACCATCGCCGCCAATGCCGTGCTGCTCAATCTCTTTGAAGTCGCGGCCTACATGATCGATGGTTTCTCCTATGCCTCGGAAGCTCTCGTCGGCCAGTCCGTGGGAGCCAGGAACCGCGAGCGCTTTCGCGCCGCCGTATGGTTCACCTCCGTCTGGGCCATGGTGGTGGGCGCCATCTGCATGGGTGTCATCTGGTTTGCCGGGCCGATGCTCATCGATCTCATATCGGTGAACCCGGACGTGCGCGAGGCGGCGCGGCACTATCTTTTCTGGGCGGCCCTCACGCCCTTGCTCGGCACCGTGTGCTTCCAGTTCGATGGAATTTTCACGGGCGCCATGGCGACCAAGGACATGCGCAACATGATGATCGTCTCACTCGCGATTTATCTTGCCGCCTGGTGGCTGCTGGAGCGAGCCTATGGCAATCACGGCCTGTGGGCGGCGTTGTGTATTTTCTTCATCGCGCGCGGGGTGACCTTCGCGTCCCGCATGCCGGCCATCGAACGGCGGATTTTTCACGCCGTGTGATAGCGGGCAATCGCCGAGCGCTCGAGGGCGGAGGTGACGAGCTTGTCGAGTCCAAGCTTGTCGCGCAGGATGGCGAGGAAGCGCAGTTCCTCGCGGCCTACCGCGAGATCCGAGGACGCCACTTCGACAGCCAGCGCATAGGCCGTTTCACGCAATTTCGGTGGAAGTGCTGCGGCGGCGAGACCAAGGACTGCGTTGAGTCCCTCCGGTTCTTGCAGGATTTCACCCGCCTCCTGCGCCACGGTCGTGAGCCGGGTGTGATCGAAATTCCGGAACACCGGCAGATGCTTGACGATATGGCCGATCTCGGCAAGTTCCGTCGTTTCGATGCGGCCCTCAACCCCCGACATGGTGACCATGATATAGATAAGCGCCTGTTCAGTGCTGATTGTGCCTGGCATGGGTGTCTCCGTTGGCGGCAACGGCTAGACGAGCCGGGCGGCCTTGTCCACGTTCGAAATCATGTTTGTTGCGCGGCAAAACCTTTCACCGCCTCAATCGCTTCCACCAGCCCTATCCGGGAAATCGCAATTCCCGGCGGAAATGCCGTCGTGAATCTCGTCGCCAGTCTTGGATCGAGGATCACGAAACAGCCCCGGTCGCCGTCCTTCCGGATCAGCCTGCCGAAGGCCTGACGCAGCCTGAGGCGCACCACCATATCCGTATAGGCATTGCCGCCGAAGGCTTCGCGCCGGGCGCGCTCAAGGATTGTCGGCGTGCCCCAGGGCACCCGGTCCAGCACGATGAGACGCAAGCTGTCGCCTGGCACATCGATGCCATCGCGCACCGCGTCCGTTCCCAAGAGGCAGGCATCCCGCTCGGCGCGGAACATGTCGACCAGCGTTCCGGTATCCATCGGATCCACGTGCTGGGCGTAAAGCGCCAGGCCCGCTTGCGCCAGCGGCTTGAGGATTCGCTTGTGCACGGCGCGCAATCTGGCAATTGCGGTGAACAGGCCAAGGCCTCCTCCGCCCGATGCCAGGAACAATTCGCGGTACGCCGCGGCCACCTGGTCCATATCCTCGCGGCTCACATCGTTCACCACGATCACCCGGCTTATCGCCCGGTAGTCGAACGGCGAGTCATAACTGGCGCGTTTGACCGGGTAGGGAAGGTGCACAGCACCGGTGCGCATTTCGGCATTGGTCCAATCGTCGGGAACATCGGGCGGCCGGTCTTTCAGGGTGGCCGATGTGACGATGATGCCGTCCGCTTGTTTCAGCACCGCCAGCGCCATGGGCTCCGTCGGATCGACCCAGTGCGAGTGCAGCCCCACGTCGGCCTCCCGCCCGAAGGCCTGTTCGATGGAGAACCAGTCGATGAAGAGCGGGTTTCGCGTCTCGATCAGCCGCGACAGCATGTCGATCCACGCACCCACCATCAACTCGCCGCGCCGTTTGAGAGACCGAGACACGGCTTCGATGCGGCCTCGGTCAGAGGTCGAAAGCTCGTCTGCCTCCATATCGAGTTTCTTTGCCAGCCCATTGGCAAGCAAGGCCATGGGCCGTTTGAGATCGATGAGTGCTGCGGCAAGATCACCCGCCGCCGCCGCCAACCCATCGACCAGGGGCTGACAGTCCGTCTCCAACGAATTGCCGTTGTTCTGTTCGGCCCGCGCCAGAACCTGCTGGCGCACGAGGGTGAGGAAATGTTCAGCCGCTCCCTCCCCCACGCCCGCTTGCACACGCCGGGTCCACCCGGGACCGGGGAGAGCCAGGGCGGCGCGGAGCACCTGACCCAGCAGATTTTCCGTTTCCGCGGTTCCGGACACGAGATCGCCGATACGATCGGCCAATCCACGCCCGCGCCGCCGTTCGGTCTCGGGTCCACGCAGCCAGCGCCGAAGTTCCGCGGTTTCGAATGCCGTGAGATGGCCAGAGAAAGCCGAATCGGCGGCATCGAACAGATGGTGTCCTTCATCGAAGACGATGCGGCGGATACCGCCGGGAGCGGCTTCTTCCTCCGGCGTCGAAGCCACGCCCAATGCGTGATCGATTGCCGCCTGATGCAGGACGAGGGCGTGATTGGCGATCACGATATCGGCCTTGCGCCCCGCCCGCACGGAACGTTCGATGAAACATTTGCGATAGTGCGGGCAGGTGGCATAAATACATTCTCCGCGCCGGTCGGTGAGTCCAATGGAGCCCGGCGAAGGCCCGCGTCCCTCACCATCGATGGAAACCTCACTGAAAAGCGAGAACAGCCAGGATGGAAAATCGCCGCCCACCATGTCGCCGTCACGGCTGAAGCGCGCCCAGCGGGCGATAAGGGCGGCAAACAATGCCGAGCGCGGATTGGCCGACGTAAGCCTGCCGAAAACCTCCTGCATGTTCAAAAGACACACGTAGTTTTCGCGGCCCTTGCGTATGACGATGCGGGCGCGGCGTTCTTGCGGATCGACCACGAGTCTTGCGGACTCCTGATCGAGCTGGCGTTGCAGATTCTTAGTGTAGGTCGAAACCCAAACTGGCGCATTGTTCTTGCGCGCCCACAGCCAGGCGGGCGACAGGTAACCGAGCGTCTTGCCGAGGCCCGTGCCCGCCTCAGCAAGAAGAATATTGTTCTCCTGCCGTGTCTGGCGCGGCGCGAAGGCATGGGTGGCGGCCGCTGCATAGTCCATTTGCGCCGGGCGAAGTTCCGCGCCAGGGCCCAGAATTTCATCGAGGAAAGCCAGCGCATCGGCGGGAGAAATGGCTTCCTGCCGTCCCGGTGGGCGCCCCCCGTCGTCTTCCCATTCCTCGATCCGGTCCCAGACATTGAGGCCCGTTGCAAAACTGCCCGCGTCCAGTTTCGGATCGGCCTGCATCAGCGCTTCAATCGCGGCGCGGGCCCATGGCCAGTTGGCGCCTGCCAGAAATGTGGCGGTCTCCGCCGTCTCGCGAACATGGGGATAGTGCCGGTTGGCAAGGCGGCCCAACAAGTCTTGAGCGACGAGATGCAAGGTTTCGACGTCTGAAGCAGCAGGTTCGAGCGCCAGCGACCGGGCGAATCCTTGCGGTGTCGGCGTGGCAAAGCGTGCCGGGCACACGAAGGCGAACAGCTCGGCTAAATCCAGATGCTTTTGCTCGCGCGCGGCTCTAACGGTTCCGCGCGGAACCGGCGACGAATTGCCGAGCCGTTCGATCAGGAAGGCTGCGTGACAGACAAGATGCGGTGCGCTCGCAAGCCGCGCCAGACCTTCCTCAGCTGTTAGCCTCTCACCCGCTCCGGTGTACAATGACACCCCTCGCAGCACCGCGGCGGGCAGTTCAGCCACCATTTTACAATCGTGAATCGTCATACTGACCAATCCTTAAACCGGCAATGCAATGGGCGCCATGAAGCATTGACGGCTCTTACCCCGCTCCCTAAACAGCGCGTTCGCTGCTGGAAAGCCAATTTAAATGCCCGTTGACCCCGCCCTCCGCGCCGCCGCATTCGAAAGCAAGGCCTGGCCTTTCGAGGAAGCCCGCAAGCTGGTGGACCGCGCCAAACGCTCGGGCAAAACCGAAATCCTGTTCGAAACGGGCTACGGCCCCTCGGGCCTTCCCCATATCGGCACCTTCGGCGAAGTGGCGCGCACCTCCATGGTCCGCCATGCCTTCGCGACGTTGAGCGATCTGCCGTCGAGTCTCCTGTGCTTCTCCGACGACATGGATGGGCTCCGCAAGGTTCCCGACAACATTCCGAACAAGGACATGGTGCGCCAGTATCTCGGCCACCAGCTTACCAAAATTCCCGATCCCTTCGGCGAGCACGAGAGCTTCGGCCACCACAACAACGCCATGCTCCGCCGCTTCCTCGATCAGTTCGGCTTCGACTACGAGTTTGCGAGCTCAACTGAATATTATCTTTCGGGCCGCTTCGATGCGGCTCTATTGCGGGCACTCGAGCGCTTCGACGAAATCATGGCTATCATGCTGCCGTCCTTGGGCGAGGAGCGCCGCGCCACCTATTCACCCTTTCTTCCCATTCACCCGGAGACCGGCGTGGTCATGCAGGTGCCAATCGCCGAGCGCAAACTCAGCGCGGGCACCATCATCTGGCGTGATCCGGCAACCGGTAAGGCGTTTGAAACGCCGGTAACAGGTGGCCACTGCAAGCTGCAATGGAAGCCGGACTGGGGCATGCGCTGGTATGCGCTGGGCGTGGACTATGAAATGTCGGGAAAGGATCTGATCGACTCGGTGAAACTGTCGAGCAGGATTTGCCAGGTGTTGGGGGCTGAGCCGCCGGATGGCTTTAACTACGAGCTTTTTCTCGACG
>JACMJT010000115.1 GCA_014380505.1 Hyphomicrobiales bacterium
CCGCGATTGCGGCACGCCGCTCTCCGTTGCCGATGACCCTTCTGACCGGATTGCCGTCGCCATTGGCTCGCTCGACCATCCGGAGAGGGTCATGCCATCGCATCAATACGGCATTGAAAGCAGGCTGCCCGCCTTTGAGGAATTGCACACTCTTGATGGCACGCGCACCGAAGATGATATTCCTCCCGAAATGATGGCGAAGTTCAAAAGCCTTCAGCATCCGGACGGTGAGTAATCGCTATCCCTAACCCGCGATCGCGTTCCTGATCGCGGCCAATGCTTCATCTGCTTTTGTTGCATCAGGCCCGCCCGCCTGGGCCATGTCGGGGCGGCCGCCGCCGCCCTTGCCGCCCAGCACTGTCGCGCCCACCCGCACCAGATCGACCGCGTTGAAGCGCGAAGTCAAATCATTGGTGACGCCGACGATGAGGCCGGCCCTGCCCTCATCATTGACCCCCACGAGCGCCACCACGCCGGAGCCAAGCTTCGCTTTGCCATCGTCGATCAGGCCCTTCATGTCCTTGGGGTCTATACCCTTTAGTATGCGGGACATGAGCCTGACGCCATTCACCTCAGAAATGCCGTCGTCGCCCTGGGCGGCGCCACCGCCTAGCGCCAGCGCCTTCCTGGCTTCGGCCAATTCGCGCTCGAGCTTGCGGCGCTCTTCCAACAGCGCTTCGATGCGGGGGACGACATCGGCGGGTGAGGTCTTCAGCGCTACGGCGGCGGCCTGTACGCGTTTGTCTTGCTGGTTCAGAAAATCGCGTGCTGCTTCGCCCGCGAGCGCCTCGATACGCCGCACGCCGGCGGCGGAGGCACTTTCGGAAATCACCTTGATCAGGCCGATATCGCCGGTTCGTGAAACATGGGTGCCGCCGCAAAGTTCGATAGAGTAGACGGGCCTGCCAGCTCCATGGCTGTTGTGGCCCATGGCGACGACGCGCACTTCATCGCCGTATTTCTCGCCAAACAGCGCCATGGCCCCTTCGGCTCGCGCCGCATCGACCGGCATCAGCCGGGTCGTCACGGACTCGTTCTGCAGCACCATCTCATTGGCGATTTGCTCTACCTGTGCAATCTCGTCCCGGCTCATCGGCTTATTGTGCGAGATATCGAAACGCAGCCGATTGGGTTCAACCAGTGAACCCTTCTGCGCCACGTGGAGCCCAAGTGTTTTGCGCAGCGCCTCATGCAAAAGATGCGTGGCCGAATGGTGCTGGCGATTGCCGCTGCGGCGGGCGTGATCGACAATGAGTTCGGCGGCGGCCGCGAGCTTCACGGTGCCCTCCTCCACGTGGCCCAGATGGACAATGAGATCGCCAACGCGCTTCTGTGTGTCGGTGACGCGGAAGATAGCACCTTCCGCCGTTTTGATTATGCCGTGATCGCCGGTCTGGCCGCCTGACTCGCCATAGAACGGCGTTTGGTTGAGAACAATGGCACCCTGCTGGCCTTTCGTCAGAGTACTGACTTCCTTGCCATCGGCAACCAGTGCGCGGACGATGCCCTCCGCCCTCTCGGTGCTATAGCCAAGGAATTCGGTTGCTCCCGCGCGTTCGCGGATTTCGAACCACACGGTTTCGGTCTTGGCCTCACCCGACCCCTTCCAGGCCCTGCGGGCCTCCTCGCGCTGGGTTTCCATGGCGGCGTTGAACGCCCCCGTGTCAACCTGGATGCCACGCGGCTTTAGCGCATCTTGGGTAAGGTCAAGCGGGAAGCCGTAGGTATCGTAGAGCTTGAAGGCGGTCGTGCCGGAGAAGGTGGCTCCCGTTTTGAGATTGGCCGACTCGTCGTCGAGGATGCGCAGACCTCGTTCCAGAGTCTTGCGGAAGCGATCCTCCTCCAGGCGCAGAGTTTCAGTGATGAGATCCTGGGCGCGGATGAGTTCCGGATAGGCTCCGCCCATTTCACGGGTGAGCGTTGGCACGAGCTTCCACATCAGGGGCTCACGCGCCCCCAGCAGTTCGGCATGGCGCATAGCGCGGCGCATGATGCGGCGGACCACATAGCCCCGGCCCTCGTTCGACGGCAGAACGCCATCGGCGATGAGGAAGGAGGTGGCGCGCAAGTGATCGGCGATCACCCGATTCGACGCCTTGTTCTTGCCTTCCGCGGCAACGCCAGTGTTGTCAACGATTGCGTCGATCAGCGCCTTGAACAGATCGGTTTCATAATTGTCATGGGTGCCCTGCAGCACGGCGGCGATGCGCTCGAGGCCCATGCCGGTGTCGATGGAGGGTCTTGGCAGATCGATACGCTCATCCTTCGTCACCTGTTCATATTGCATGAACACGAGATTCCAGATTTCGATGAAGCGATCGCCATCGGCATCAGCCGAGCCCGGGGGCCCGCCGGGGATCTTGTCGCCGTGGTCAAAGAAGATTTCCGAGCAGGGCCCGCAAGGCCCCGTATCGCCCATGGCCCAGAAATTGTCGGATGTTGAAATGCGGATGATGCGGCTGTCAGGGAGGCCCGCGATTTTCGTCCACAGGGCGTGGGCCTCGTCGTCTTCGGAATAGACAGTGACCGTCAGCTTGTC
>JACMJT010000116.1 GCA_014380505.1 Hyphomicrobiales bacterium
ATCGAGGCAGCCCCGGTCAAGGCGCCCTTGCCGGAAGCCGACGAGGAACTGCGCGCCATCCTCGACACCGCCGCCGACGGCATCGTGACCCTCGATCCCCAGTTGCGCATCCACACGTTCAGCGCCGGTGCTGAAGCGATTTTCGGCTATCGCATCGCCGAGGTGGCGGGCAAACCCTTCGCCGATCTCATCGCCTCCGAAAGCCGCAAGATGCTCCGCGATTATTTCGCCGCTCTGCAAGGCCCGGGCCTCGCAAGCGTGTTCAACGATGGCCGCGAGGTGACGGCGATCGTCAAGCAGGGCGGCACGGTTCCCCTCTTCCTCACTCTCGGAAAGTTGCAGGCCGCGAAATCCCAGGCCGCTTTCTGCGCGGTGGTGCGCGACATCACCCAGTGGAAGAAGACCGAAACGGAACTCCGCCAGGCCAAGGAAACCGCCGAGGCGACCAGCCGCCAGAAATCCGAATTCCTCGCCCGCATCAGCCATGAACTCAGGACTCCGCTCAACGCCATCATGGGTTTTTCGGAAGTCATGCGGCTGCAACGCTTCGGCCAGATCGAGAACGAAAAATACCGGGGCTACGTCAACGATATCCACGCGAGCGGCGGCCATCTCCTGTCGCTGATCAACGATCTTCTCGACCTTTCCAAGGTGGAAGCGGGCAAGCTTGAGCTGAATTTCACCTCGGTCAATCTCGGCGATGTGGCCGAACACGCCATGAAGATGCTGCAGGAGCAGGCGACGGCGGCGCGCGTCGTGTTGCGCAAGACACTGGCGCGGGAGCTTCCCAATGTGGTTGCCGATCTCCGCTCCATGCGCCAGATCATGCTCAACCTCCTGTCCAACGCGGTCAAATTCACCGATCCCGGCGGACAGGTGATTGTTTCGGCCCAAGTGACGGCGGCGGGGGAACTGAAACTGCGCGTGAAGGACACCGGGATCGGCATGAACGACGAACAGCTGCGCGATGCGCTCGAGCCTTTTCGGCGGGTGGCGACGGAAAACCGGGACGCGCCCGGCACCGGTTTGGGCCTGCCGCTCACCAAGGCGCTCGCCGAAGCCAATCGTACGCAGTTCGCACTCAGCAGCGAGCCCCGCAAGGGCACGCTCGCCGAGATCACCTTCCCGACGACCCGTGTACTTGCCGAATAAAATTCTTTCCTTCTCCTATGGGGAGAAGGAGGGGCCCATCGCGTTTTTCGCGATGGGAGGATGAGGGGTTACGGTGCCAAACATCAAAGACCGTAACCCCTCACCTTCCCAAGCTTCGCTTGGGCCCCTTCCTCTCCCTATGGGAGAGGAAAAATTTAGAGTTCCGCGCCCACCTGCCGAGCGCTGGTTGCAAGGAGCGTCGATCTTCATCGGTCTGGCGCTGGCGCTGCCGGTCATTACCATTGCCGTGCTGGCGGTCACAGCCAGCGAGAATGTCTGGCCGCATCTCCTTGCCACGGTACTGCCGGGCTATGTCTGGCGGACGCTGGCGCTGCTGGCGGGCGTCGGAGTCATCACCTTCGTTATCGGAACGGCGGTCGCCTGGCTCGTCACCATGTGCAGCTTTCCGCTCCGCCGCGTGTTCCAGTGGGCCTCGCTTGTACCCATGGCCGCACCCGGTTACATCGTGGCCTACACCTATGTCGATTTCCTGAGCTACGCGGGGCCGCTGCAAACCTGGGCGCGGGGGCTCTTCGGCTGGACGAGCCCTTCGGACTACTGGTTTCCGGAAATCCGCTCGCTCGCCGGCGCCATCTTCGTCATGTCGATGGTGCTTTACCCTTATGTTTTTCTCACGGCGAGGGCGAGTTTCATCCGCCAGCCCGCCACCCAGATCGAGGTGGCGCGCGCACTTGGCCAAACGCCTTGGGGTGCGTTCCGCACCGTGGCACTGCCGATGGCGCGGCCCGCCATTGCCGTGGGTGTCAGCCTTGCCTTGATGGAATGCCTCAACGACATCGGCGCCGTCGGCTTTTTCGGCGTGCGCACCCTCTCGCTTGGCATCTACAGCACGTGGCTGGCCCAGGGAAACCTCGGCGGCGCTTCACAGATCGCCGCCGTCATGCTGGTTTTCGTATTCGCGCTCCTGTGGATTGAGCGCGCCGCCAGGCGGCAACAGGCCTTCGTCACACCCTCGCAGCGCACCCATGGAAAC
>JACMJT010000117.1 GCA_014380505.1 Hyphomicrobiales bacterium
AGGAGGAACCAATCGAGGGGGTGGGACTTCGGCATCGGCCCCCACCTATGGCCAGGGTGGGCGTTGGGTCAACATCCAATGCCTTTGGGGCAGAGTTGTGTGGCGGGAATGCAACGGGTAGAACAAATGCTATTCTTTGACCCTTTTTCCGGTGTTACAGGGTGGTATTAGGGCATTTATTTGATTAGAACAGCGGTCATGAAAGCGTATCCAGCCGGGGCGCTAAAAAAGAAACGTCAGTTTTAGGAGTGACCATGAAAATTTGCAGGAACTTTGCCGCCGCGGCCACCATGCTGGCCTTGGCCGGAACCGCAGCCGGAGCTGCCGACCTGGAGCCCGATATCGCTCCCGATACCTCGGGATTTTATCTTCGCGCCGATATCGGCTGGTCATTTCTTGACTGGTCGGACGGCGACGAGAACGACGGAATCGTAGCGGGCGCAGGCTTCGGGTATCAATTCACCGATATGCTGCGGGCCGATATCCGCGCCGATTTCAACGGCATCGATTCGGTCCTCGGAAATGTCTATCTGGACATTCCCACGGGCGCCTTCCTTACGCCTTATCTCGGCGCGGGCGCTGGCTATGGCTGGGCCTCGGTCGACAACGGCAAGGACCTGGACGGTTTCGCCTTTGCCCTGATGGCAGGCGTCGGTTTCGAGCTTACGGACAGCATGACGGTTGACGTGGGATACCGTTTTCGCGAACTCATGAGCTCCGGCTCGGATCCGATGTCACACGAAGTCCTTGCCGGGCTGCGCTTCGAATTCTAAGGCTCGCGCTTCAAGCTTGAGAAAGCGGCGGCAGATGTGCCGCCGCTTTCTTTTTGGAACAAGGGTTTGCGCCACGTTCGTATGGTGGCCATTTCGTCAATCAACGATACCAATTTGGGGCAAATACCTGTGGCAAGAATGCAACAGGCGGGCGGTGCCATGCCTTTGCCCTATTCATGCCGGGGTTGGGCCTTGGTGGATGGCTACGGTCGCCCCATCTAAGGAACTTCAGTTCAGGAGACCGGTTATGAAAACTTACAAGATTTCTCTTCTGACAGGAGCCATACTTGCTCTTGCGGGAACCGCGGCGCAGGCGGCCGATCCAGAGATTGTGCCGGCTGAAACCTATCAGGAGATGGGACTTTATCTCCGCGCCGACGCGGGCTGGTCGTTTCTTGAATGGGCGGGCGGTGATGACGATGACGGCTTTGCCGTTGGCGCAGGCGTGGGTTATCGCTTCAGCGAAAATATGCGCACCGATCTCCGTGTCGATTACGGCGGCGAATACAGCGTCGCTCCAGGCGCCGACATGAGCGTCACCACGGTGCTCGGCAATCTTTATTTCGACCTTCCCACCGATACCGCCTTCACGCCCTACGTCGGCGCTGGTGTGGGTTACGGCTGGGCTTCGATCGATAATGCCAAGGACAAGGATGGCCTCGCCTTTGGCCTCATGGCTGGCGTCGGTGTCGATCTGACGGACAGTATAACGATTGATGCGGGTTATCGCTTCCGCGAAGTCATGACATCTGGTTCCGATCCGATGGAACATCAGATCCTCACCGGTCTTCGTTTCGAATTCTGAGGCTCGAACGAGAGTCCTCACGCACCGGAAGGGCGGCGGAGAAATTCGCCGCCGTTTCTTTTTAAGGTTGTTGATCGTCGCCCGGAATTCCGGCATATGCCCTTCCGGGCTAGCCCTCCCCACCGAGGGCCGGTCCATCTGCAAGGATGGAGCAAACGGATGTCTAAGAATAAGCCGGCCACGCGGCCGGAAATCGCGCATTTTTCTTCCGGCCCCTGCGCCAAAATTCCGGGCTGGTCCTCCAAACTTCTTGAAACAGCATTCCTGGGCCGCTCGCACCGCTCGGCCGAGGGCAGAGCGCGCCTAAAGCAGGCGATTATGCTGACGCGCGAAGTTCTTGAGGTTCCCGCCTCCTATCGGATCGGCATCGTTCCCGCTTCGGATACGGGCGCGGTTGAGATGGCGCTTTGGTCGTTGTTGGGGCAGCGGGGCCTCGATCTCCTCGCTTGGGAGAGCTTCGGCGAAGGCTGGGTGGGCGATGTGGTGAAACAGCTCAAGCTCAAGGATGCACGCATACTCAAGGCGCCCTATGGAGAATTGCCCGATCTGGGTGCGGTTGATTTCACTCGCGACGTGGTGTTCACATGGAACGGGACGACATCCGGCGTGCGGGTGCCCGATGGCGAATGGATTGCCGCCGATCGCTCAGGCCTCACGATCTGCGATGCCACGTCGGCTGCTTTCGCTCAGAACCTGGATTTCGACAAGCTCGACGCCGTGACGTTCTCCTGGCAGAAGGTGCTTGGCGGGGAAGGCGGCCATGGTGTCATCATCCTGAGCCCCAGAGCCGTTGAGCGGCTGGAAACTTATTCGCCGCCGTGGCCAATGCCCAAGATATTCCGGATGACCTCGGGCGGGAAACTTTCATCGGGCATCTTCGAAGGCGAGACGATCAACACGCCATCCATGCTGTGCG
Source organism: Hyphomicrobiales bacterium (assembly GCA_014380505.1). The sequence goes on from JACMJT010000117.1 coordinate 2,495, forward strand.
TGGAGGACTATCTGGTGGCGCTGCATTGGGCGCGCGATATCGGCGGGCTTAAGTCGCTGAGGGCCCGGGCGGACGCCAATGCCGCCGTGGTCGACGACTGGGTTCACAGGACATCCTGGGTTCAGAATCTTTCCAAACGGCGCGACACGCAATCGAACACGTCGGTCTGCTTGACGCTGCTTGCCGGTGACGCCGTGCCGAAAAAAATGGTTAAGCTGCTTGAAGCGGAAGGTGTTGCCTTCGACATCGGCTCCTATCGCGATGCGCCGCCAGGTTTGCGCATCTGGTGTGGCGCCACCGTAGAAACATCGGATCTTGAAGCGCTGATGCCATGGCTCGACTGGGCATTCGAGCAAGCGGATGGAGCCTAACATGACTCCCCGCGTTCTCGTCTCCGACAAGCTTTCCGAAACCGCCGTGCAGATCTTCCGTGATCGAGGCGTCGATGTGGATTACCAGCCCGATCTCGGCAAGGATAAGAATGCGCTGCTGGCCGCCATTCCCGACTACGACGGGCTTGCCGTTCGCTCGGCCACGAAAGTGACGCCGAAGATCATCGCGGCCGCGACCCGGCTCAAGGTGATCGGCCGCGCCGGTATCGGCGTCGACAATGTCGATATTCCAGCCGCCAGCCAGCGCGGCATCGTCGTCATGAACACGCCGTTCGGCAATGCCATCACCACGGCGGAACATGCGATTTCCATGATGATGGCGCTGGCCCGGCAGATTCCCGCCGCCAACGCCTCGACCCACGCGGGGAAGTGGGAGAAGAACCGCTTCATGGGGGTTGAACTTTTCAACAAGACGCTTGGCGTGATCGGCTGCGGCAATATCGGTTCAATCGTCGCCGACCGGGCGCTCGGCCTCAAGATGAGGGTTATCGCCTTCGATCCCTTTCTGTCGCCGGAACGGGCGATCGAGATCGGCGTCGAGAAAGTGGAGCTGGATGAGATTTTCCGCCGTTCGGATTTTATTTCGCTGCATACACCGCTGACTGAAAGGACCCGTAACATCATCGATGCCGCGGCGCTGGCAAAGTGCCGCAAGGGTGTGAGGATCATCAACTGTGCCAGGGGCGGTCTCGTCGTGGAGGATGCGCTTTACGATGCACTGACGGCCGGCCATGTGGCAGGTGCCGCACTTGACGTGTTTGATGTGGAGCCAGCCACAAGCCACAAGCTCTTCGATCTCGAGAACGTGGTGGCAACCCCGCATCTTGGCGCTTCGACCGGTGAAGCCCAGGAGAACGTGGCGGCGCAGGTGGCCGAACAAATGTCGGCCTATCTGCTGCACGGTGCCGTTTCCAATGCGCTCAACATGCCGTCGATCACGGCGGATGAGGCGCCGCGCCTCAAACCCTTCATCGCGGTGGCGGAAAAGCTCGGGTCCTTCGCTGGCCAGCTCACGGACCAGCCGATCACCGGCATCGTTATTGAATACGCAGGCGAAGTGGGCGAGATGAATACGCGGGCGCTGACCTCGGCAGCGCTAGCGGGAGCACTTCAGCCAATGCTCGGCAGGGTTAACATGGTGTCGGCGCCGGTGGTGGCGAAGGAGCGCGGCATCAAGGTCGACGAAGTGCGCCAGAGCCAGCGCGGCGCCTATGAAACCTATATCCGCTTCACAATCAGGACAGAGGGGCTGGAGCGCTCGGTTGCGGGAACGGTGTTCTCGGACGGCAAGCCGCGCATCATCCAGATCAAGGGGATCGATCTTGAAGCTGAGTTTGGGCCGCACATGCTTTATGTGACGAATATGGACAAGCCCGGCTTCATCGGCGCGCTTGGCACACTGCTGGGCAACGCCGGGGTGAATATCGCCACCTTCAATCTGGGACGCATGGCCCGAGGCGAGGACGCCATATGCCTGGTGCAAATCGACGAACCGATCCCCGCCGGCGTGCTGGAGGCGGTGCGGGCGCTGCCGCATGTGCGCCAGGCGAAGCCGTTGGCCTTTTGAGCTACATCTTCAATGGATCGATGCCGTTGATCAGCACTCCACCGGTTGGCGTGCTTTCGATCTTCCATGTGAGGCCGCCGCCGGCGTCCTGTTTTGATAGGCCCTTCGCGGCAATCAGCGCTTTCATCAGGTCGCTCAGGCCCATCTCGGGAGGCGCCGCATTGACGGCTTCCATCAGTTGATCGATGCCTTTGGCACTCATTGTCGCTTGCCCCGCCGGTATGGCGAGGGCGCCCGCCGTCATGCTGCCTTCGAATCCAAGATCGAGAATCTTGCTGATAATCTTGCTGGGTCCCATGGACAAGGTGACGGTGCCCTTCGGCAACAGGGCCTGCATGAGTTGTTGCTCAAGCTCGGGCTTGGGCGGCGCTGTGGCCGCTAGGTCAAGATTGTCGAGCATGATGCCAACGGGGGCCGCAAGATTGAAATCTGCCATATTGAAATCCAGCGTCATGGCGTTGGGTACAAGATCAACCGCCCAGGTGGGAACCAGTCCAGCGGGAAGCTTGAGGCCTGAAAGAGCCAGCTTGTAGTGAAGCAGGCCTTCAGCCACGATGCCGTTCATTGAGAAATCTAGGCCGGCGTTCGCTATCTCTACAGGTCCGGCTGGGGTCGTCACCGACAGTGTGTCAAACGAGCTTTTAACCGCGATATTTCCCAACAGTGGCAGCCCTGCGTGGAGAAGCTTCTTCAAGTCGACCTGATTGGCCACGATTTCCCCGGATGAGGGATGGGCCACGAACCAAGAGAGCAAATTGAGAATGGGTTTCGTCCTCAAACCCTGCACGGTGCCGGCCTGGGTCGCCTTGCCAATCGTCACGTTGATATCTATCGGGGGCGTCAACGGGTCCAAAGGAATGCCAAAACGCTCCGCCAGCCCGGTCATCTCGGAATGGAAGGTGCCGTCCGCCCCGCCGTCCGCCCCAGCCGTCATGGCGGTTTCGTAATGCGCGGCTTTGATGACATAGGAAACGTGTGTCTGGCCGTTGACGGGCGCGATGAAGGTTTCATCAAAAGAGAGGTCGGCAATGTCAGTCGAAGAACTGGCGAAGGTCCCAAGGGCTTCATCGAAAATGCCGGTGCTCGAAAGCTTGCCCGCCGTCATCGAGAAATCCAGCGCGCCAGCCATTTTCCCACGAAACGAGAAGGCTGAATCCTGCGTGACCAGCCATTTGCCGCCTCCTTGATCGGCGAGCTTCATTACGGTGGGCGAAATCTCAAGCGAAAGACCGGGCTGGGCCATCTGGGCAAAGAGCGGCGCAAAATCGATCTTGACCTCGTAATGCTCGTCCGCGGGGGTGACGGTTACCACCCCAGGCGCTTGGCCTAGGTAGGCCTGGAAAACGCCGGTGAGGCGAGAGGCCTCCTCCGGCGTGGTGGGGGCCGACAAAGCGGTTGTGCTGGTTAACACAAGAATGAAGATGGCGGCGGGGCAGGAGCGAAAAGTCATGAAACCCAAATCCTGTTATGATTAACTCAACCACGGAAGCATCGTTACGTCGGCGCGGTCAATAGCCATTTTCAGGCACAAATCTGCCCTGATTCCGCCGTGCGGCCGGTGATTTATCGCTGCCGGGCGGGGGCCAACCGGAGTAACCACCATGCGCCTGCGCTTTGCCGTGATCATTCTCGCCAGCACTGCTTTCACCCCCGCAATCGCCGCCGATATCGCTGCCCAATCCCGTATCGACGCGGTAACCGTTTTTCCTTCGGGAGCTGAAGTGGTGCGGATTGCCCAAGCCAATATCGATGCCGGCGAAAACACGCTGATCTTCTCGGATTTGCCGGGGAATTTGCAAGTTGAAACGCTCCGCGTCGAAGGGACGTCTTCCGGCAAGATCGAAATTGGATCGGTCGATTCCCGCACCGTCGCGGTGCCATCGGCGGCAACCGACGCGCAACGGAAGAAGATCGAAAGCGATATCGAGACACTGCAGGACGAGCGCACCGTCCTCGACCAAACGATCAGTGATGCGGAATATCAAAAGTCGCTGATGCAGCAACTTGCCACAAATGTTTTCACACCGCCCCCCAAGGAGAGCGAGGCGAAGCCATTCGGACCAGCGGATCTGGGTGGCCTGCTCGATCTCGTGGGCGGCAAGTTGCAGACGCTGTCGAAGCTCATTCTCGACTCGCGCGTGCGCCAACGGGCCATCGACCGGCAGATCGGCGATCTTTCCAATGAGCTTCAGCGGCTGGCGCCGCAGGACGGACAGCGGATCATGGTGACGGTTCATCTTGCCGCGCCAGTAGCGACTGCTGGAACCTTCAAACTCAAGTACCGGATCGCCGAAGCGGGCTGGCGGCCCATCTATGACGCGCGCCTTGTCTCGCCTGAAAAGAATACGAAGGCGAAGATCGAACTGGTACGCCGGGCGGATGTCATGCAGTCCACCACCGAGAGCTGGAATGGCGTGGCGCTGACGCTTTCCACCGCACGCCCGCTCGGCGCCACGGCCGCACCGGACCTTTGGCCAGCTCAAATCGCCGCTTTCGATGGGGGCAGGGGCGCTAACTATGCAAGGCCCGCTGATATGATGGATGCCGCCAAGCCGGCAACAATGCCCGAGGAAAGCCTTCAATCGAGTGTGCGGAAGGAAGATGATGTGGCGCAGTCGCAAGCGGAAGTCGAGATTGCCGGTTTCCAGGCGCTCTATTCAATCGCCGGACGAGTGAGCGTCGACAATACCGGGACAGCCAAGAAAGTGCGGATCGACACCAGCGAGCTGGAGGCGCAATTGACCGCGCGCGCCGTGCCGAAGCTCGATCCAAACGCCTATCTCATGGCGTCGTTCACGCTTAACGGCGAAACGCCGTTGCTGCCCGGCACCGTCATGCTCTATCGCGACGGGGTATTCATGGGGCAGGGCGATCTGCCTTTGCTGGCGCCGGGAGAAGAGGCGAAGCTGGGCTTCGGCGCCGACGATCTGATCAAGGTGAAGCGCGTGGAGGTCAAGCGCATGACCGGTGAAGAGGGTTTGATCTCAACCTCGGCTGTGGAAACACGAGCCTATGACATTACGGTCAAAAATCTCCATGACTTCGCCGTACCGGTGACGATCCTGGACCAGATGCCCTTCTCTACCTGGGAGGAGATCACGGTGGAAACCCTGGCCGGCATGACGGCGCCCTCGATCCGGGATTTCGAAAAGAAGCGCGGTGTCCTCGCCTGGAACCTGGATGTGGAGCCAAAGGCCGAGGCGCTGATCAAGCATGGCTTCAAGGTGACGATGCCCCAGGATCTCAAGGTGGGCATGAACATCAACTGACGGCCAGGGCGAGTTCCCAAGCGCCCCAGCCCACCAGCAAAAGACCGGTGAACTGGCTTAGACGGCTGGCCGCGGGAATAAGTTTTTCCGCGGCCACATAAAGCGCCAGTCCGGCAATCCAGCGAAACTCCATGACGCCGCCGTAGAACAGGAGGCCCATCAGCACCCAGCAGCAGCCGAGGCAGTAAACTCCGTGCGAGAGTCCCAGCCGCAGGGCACCGCTTCGCCATCGCCGTGCAAAAAACAAGAGCGGCGACTGGCATTTTTTCAGGCAGGCATATTTGAGTGGCGAAAGCTGATAGAGGCCGGCGGCAACCAGAAGCACACCGCCCAGCGCCGCGCTCGTAATCGCCATCATTCCGGTCATGGGAACAAAGTTCTGAACGAATATATGCAATGCCACGGCCGCCGCACTGAAGCCTGTCCAGACAGCGCCATAGCCCGCGATAAACCGGGCGAGTTCGCCACTGCCCGAGCTCGTCGGCGAAAGTTTTCGGTTCATTGCCGCATAGGTAAGAATGGCGGGTGCCGCCGAGGGCAGCATCATGGCCAGCATCATCGTCCACCACATGATGAAAAGCAGCGGTGTGTAGGCCGCACTGTCCGCGAAGGACGGAGCCATCAGCAGATCGCCGGCGCGGAGCGTGAGCCAAAGCCCGAGCGTGGTCACCGATGCCAGCGCCGCCAAAACAATCAGGTTCTGATGGCGCGCGGCGTGGTGCGATATCCGGTGCGGCAGCGCCTGGCTGCCGTCATTCACCTGACGAGACCCTGTCCTGTCATGTGCAGTTTTGCGAGATGGGCGTGAGTGCCTACGGAATCGAGTTTGATCGGCGTCTTCGCGTTGATCGACCCACTGCAATATTCGGCGTCCATATATTCGAAACCGCTGCGGAGCGAGACCTTGGCATGGTGGGTGTGCCCGGTGACCGGATTTTTGATCGGCTCGGTCTTGATTTCAACCACGCCCGGGACGTTGACCCGGCCAACACAGTTTTCGAGATCGGAGGAATACTCGATCTTCTTGAACATGGGCGGATGCACCTTTTCGCACATGGAAATGAACACCTGAAAGAAAGTGGCGCCCGGTTCGGTGTCCTGACCCGACATGATCTTGAGCAGAGCTTCGCGCTGTTCAGGCGTGGCGCGCTCATCGACGATGGGCTGGACTTCGCCCTTGCCCATATGGATGGGGCCGGGCCAGGCGATGGTCGCGGCAATCCGCAAGCCATCGAGCTTGACCTTGCCATGGTGGCCCTTTTCGATCTCGACACCTATCGCCGCGCGGCAATCGCCATTGGTGGGCAGCGCGTTGAACTGGCAGGGGCAGCCATAGGAACAGTTGCAAGAAACGACTTCCGTGCCGCGGATCATCCAATCGGTATGGGCCATTTGTCTTTCCTTTCCGGTTTGTGATTTCCTATCGAACCACGCCGCCGCCATGCTGGCGCAGGCGATTAAACTGGCCATAACTATCCTTGAGCGTAAAAGCAATTGCGCCGATTGTCGTCGTGCTGGCACTGCCGATTTCAGCGATATCGAACTCGATGCCGCCCGGAATATCGATGCGCACGCGGTGATTGTCACCCGTTGCCGGACTTTTGATCGGCCGGCCTTCGCTATTGAGAATACCGGAAATGGAGGCCGTGGCGGTGCGGGCTTCTATATCGACCTCAAGATTGATCGGTTTGTATAGTGTTGGGTGGTGGGTATCCGACATAGCGCTGAAGACCCACCAGTGATTGGCGGCTTCCTCGGTTTCGCCGCCGTGCAAGACGGTTTTAAGAGCCTCGCGCTGGGCGGGTTTGGCCTTCTCGTCGATCACGACCTGCAATTGCCCCTTGCCCTCGAAGATCGGCCCCGGCCAGGAATAGATGACCGCGGCGCGCAGGCCGTCGAGCTTCGTCTCGCCGAAATGGCCTTTCTCGATCTCAAAGACCTCGAAACCGCTGCAACCGCCGTGGGTTGGCAAGCTTTCAAATTGGCACGGGCAGCCATAATCGCAGTTGCAGTTGCCGTAGGATTTCCCCTCGATCAACCAGTCGACCCGTGCCACGGCTTTCCTCCGATTTGTGCAGGGACGCTAGGCTAGCCCAAGATATTGCCGATGTCATTTTGGTTTTGCACTGGCTCGGCTTGGTGTATGTCCTTACGGCGGTCCCGGCATTCCTGCCTGGGGCCGTTCGCATGTTTGAAAAGGATAAGCCGTGGCCAATGTGGCGGTGGTCGGTGCCCAGTGGGGTGACGAGGGCAAAGGCAAGCTGGTGGACTGGCTGTCGGAGCGCGCCGATGTGGTGGTGCGTTTCCAGGGTGGCCACAATGCCGGCCATACGCTGGTGATTGATGGCGTGACTTACAAGCTGTCGCTGTTGCCTTCGGGTATTGTCAGGCCCGGCAAGCTCTCGGTGATCGGCAATGGCGTGGTGATCGATCCATGGGCGCTTGCCGCTGAAATCGACAAGCTCGCGTCCCAGGGCATTTCGGTCTCGCGCGCCAATCTGCGCATCGCCGGCAACGCAACGCTCATCCTGCCGCTGCACCGGGAACTGGACCAAATGCGGGAGACGGCGGCGGGCTCGGACAAAATCGGCACCACTGGGCGCGGCATTGGCCCCGCCTACGAGGACAAGGTCGGCCGCCGCGCCATCCGCGTCAACGATCTGAACGATCTTTCGACGCTGGGTCCCAAAATCGACCGGCTGCTCGCCCATCACAACGCGCTCCGCCGTGGGCTCGGCCAGCCGGAAGTGAAGGCCGCGGATATATTGGCGGAGCTTTCCGGCATTGCGCCCCGGATACTCGCCTATTCCGACGCGGTGTGGTCGCTGCTCGACGATGCGCGGCGCGAGGGCAAGCGCATCCTGTTTGAAGGAGCCCAGGGCATTCTGCTCGACATCGACCACGGAACGTATCCGTATGTGACCTCGTCCAACACCGTTGCCGGGCAGGCGGCGGCGGGCTCCGGGCTTGGCCCATCGGCTATCGGTTATGTGCTGGGCATCGCCAAGGCCTATACGACGCGCGTGGGGTCAGGCCCGTTCCCCACCGAACAACAAAACGAGATTGGCGAACAGATCGGGGCGCGGGGCCGCGAGTTTGGAACCGTGACCGGGCGCAAGCGCCGCTGTGGCTGGTTCGACGCGGTGCTGGTGCGCCAGGCAATCAAGACCTCCGGCATCCATGGCATCGCCCTCACCAAGCTCGATGTTCTCGATGGGCTGGCGGAAATCAAGGTGGGGACCGGGTACATGCTCGACGGCAAACACCTGGATCGCTTTCCAGCGGCGGCGGAAGCACAAAAGCGGGTCCAACCCATCTACGAGAGTTTCGAAGGCTGGGACGGCACGACGGCGGGCGCCCGCAGTTGGACGCAGCTTCCAGCGCAGGCGATCAAATATGTAAAGTATCTAGAGGAGCTGATCGAATGCCCGGTGGCGCTGCTCTCAACCTCACCAGAACGTGACGATACCATCCTGATGAAGGATCCTTTCGAGGATTAAAAATCGCGCTTCTCGACGAAGAAACCATAGAGCGAGGTCAGCACGCTGACGCTGAAAAGCGTGAAGAACAGGTTGAGCGGAACGCTGAGAATGAGGCCCGTAACGCTTGCGACCGCGGGGCTCACCTGCCGCAACAGCAGCACAAGTGCTGTGAGCGGCAGGAAGATAACCATGGCGTTGAGCAGGAATACAGTTGCGATTTGCCAGAAATTGCCCTCCGCCGACTTAAGCGCATCGCCGAATGAAAAATCGCTACGGTCGAGGGCGACAGCTGGCAGCTTGAGCGAAAGCATCGAGATGAAGGCGCCCGCGGTCAGGGCGGCGGGCAACAGCACTATGGCGGCGGCCCGAGGCAAGAACGCAAGGGCCGTGGCGAAGAGCACGAGTGGAACACCTCCCGCCAACAACGCCAGCAAGGAATTGCCAAGATAACGCAGCACGCGGGCATCAAGGCGAAGGGAGTTTGCAGCCAGAGGCAATTCGTCACGCAAAATAAAACGATGCCAACTCACCGCGATGGAAGAGAAGGCCAGAAAACTTACAATGGCCGATAGCCACCTGATCGAAGTAGCGGTCCCATTGCCGGCTCCGGCGCCACTGGGGAAGAGCAACCGCTCGGCCACATCCACCGCGAACAGAATCACCATCCATAGGGCGCCGATCCGTATACCCGCCATGCGATAGCTGATGACGGATTTGAGGGCGTGGGAGACAGCCTTGAGCGGTGGCAGCTTTCGCATGGGCTGTGAAAACTAGCCGCTGGGCAGGCGGAAAGAAACACCGAACTACAGGCTTAAGCTCCGGAGCTGATTTTTTCATTTACCTGGGGAACATCCGGCGTTGCGCTCTCGCGGCTCCTGCGGGACAGACCCTTGGCAAAATTGCGGAGAATAATCGCCGCGAGATCGGTGACATGGGCCGGCCTGTCGAGCAGGTATCCTTGCGCCAGATCGCAGCCCAGGTCACGCAGCGCCGTGAGCTGCTTGGTGCTCTCGATGCCTTCCGCCGTCACCGTGAGGCCCAGCCCATGACCAAGCTTGACGATCGACCGGAGAATGCCGCGGGCGCTTTGGGTTTCGTCAAGCGCCTGGATAAAGCTTCGATCGATCTTGATTTTGGAGAACGGAAACTTCCAGAGGTAACTCAAGCTCGAATAACCGGTACCGAAATCATCAAGCGCCACGGCCACTCCCATGTCCCGGAGAACACGGAGCTGCTGCAACACAAGTTCGGAATCCTTGAGCAGCGTGCCCTCGGTGATTTCGACCTCGAGGCGGTAGGAGGGGAAATGATTCTGATCGAGCGCATGGCGGACGTCGTTCATCAGGGAGCCCGAGTAGAACTGCGCCGGAGAAAGATTGACGGACACCACGAGATGGGCCGGCCATTGGGATGCAACGCGGCAAGCCTCTTCCAGGCACCAGGCGCCGATGCGGTTTATGAGCCCCGCCTGTTCGGCGATCGGAATGAATTCGACCGGCGATATTGAGCCTAGCTCGGCATCGTGCAGGCGGATGAGCGCCTCAAAGCCATTCAGCTCGCCGGTTCTGATGTTATAGACCGGCTGGAAGTCGAGCCGGAAAGACCGGGCAGTGACGGCATCGGCAACGGCCCGTTGCACCGCAAGCCGGCGCCTTGTGTCCTGGGCAATTTCCGGATTGAAAAAGCCGTAGCCCGGCGTGCCCTGCTCCTGGGCAGAGCGCAAGGCCAACTCGGCGCTGCGGAGCAATGGCGCTGCTTCGCGGCCATCGGAAGCCGAAAGTGCAATCCCCGCGTGGACCTGGACGGCGATCTCTTCGCCGTGCCAGCCGACAGGTTCGCTGAGTCTGGAGGAGAGATCCTTAGCCAGGCTCAAAACCGCCATGGTGTCGGTTACGCCATGGACAAACACTCCATAACGGCCGTGATCAAGATAGGCAATTTCGCTCAGTTCCGGTTTGATCTCCGAGAGCCGGCTCGATGTCAGCAACACGGCGTTGTCGGCGGCTTGCTGACCGAAATTCTGGTCGATCAGATTGAGATCCGCGATTTCGCAGACGATGAGAGCGCATTGGCTGGCGTCGTTGCCGGAGCCGGAGAGCTGCGCATCGATCCTGGAGAGAAAACTCCCCATATTTGGCAACCCGGTAAGCTGGTCATGCTGGGAAAGAATTTTGAGTTGCCGTTCAACCACGGTTTTTTGCCGCGCCCGGTACCAAAAGCCCAGGATGGGAGCGACAATCAGCAGGCCTCCGACAGTGAAGGAAAGTCTGGTTGCCAAGCTGAAGAAAAGTGCATGCCGTTCAACTTGATCGACATTTGTGACCAACCATCCGGCAGTCTTACCCTCGTCCATGATAGGCGATATCGTCGAAGCGAAATAGGCCGGCTCGCCGGTGAGTTTGCCCTGGTGAATGAACGTGACCGCTTCTCCGTCGCGAACCGCATCGGAGAATTCCGCGCCGATTTTTTCGGTTGTCAGGTTGCGGCTTCTGGTCTTGGCTAGGTCGCCGGACCAAAGCGTGAGGCGCCCCTCGGCATCATAGATACGAAACGAATGGATGCGGCCGATTTCGCGGGCTTGCCGGAGCAACGCCTGTGTGTCGCCGGAGGGCATGCCGCCCCTGGCCACTTGCGGAAGAGCGGGAATGTTGCGCGATAGCTGGGCCGCCCACACCTGAGCGTCGATCTGGGTTTGTGAGGCAAGTTGTTGCAGGGCTACTTTTTGCACTAGAGTGAAGGCGATTATGCCCGCCAAACCGCTTAACAGCAGATAGGCGGCGAATTGCAGATATCGCCGCGACTTGTTTTCGCCAAACGAACCCGCCATCGGTGATGCCCCAGTCGTTAAAATTTCCCCAATTGGCCAGTTAGACCGGTGTTGACAAATTTTGAGTAAAAGTTTTCAGGTCGATGGGGGTTTTAGTTGACGAATTGCCATAGGAACTCCGCAAATATGAACAAACCGCGCAATTTCTGCTTGCAATTCGTTGCAGTTATATTGGGCTTTCTGGTTGCGGCCGGTTTGGCCCAAGCCGCAAGCTATAAAGGATTTGCGGAGTCGCTGGTGCGGAACCTGCCAAAAGGCGCGCAGTTCCGGCCGGATCTGGAAGCAATCATCGCCGGCTATGCCAACGCCTATCGGGCGCGGCAGGGTAAAAAGCCGCTCACTGCAAGCGATCGCTTTCTGCTACCGGCGCGGGCTCATGCCCTGGATATGATGGCCAACGGTTTCCTCGGACACAATGCCAGCACCGGACACAACTTCGATAGCCGGATGCGGGTTTTCGTGGATGACATTACGCAGTTTCCGGGCATGGCGGAAAATGCCGCGCGCGATTCCCAGAACACGCCCGTGGACAAGATCAAAGCACGGCGCTTGTTTCAACAATGGATTGACAGCAGGCCGCACCGCAAGGCGTTGGTGAGCCGGGACTATGCCTTTGTCTCTACCGCTGTGGCGCAGCGCGGCAACAAGATTTGGGCAGTGCAGATATTCTGGGCCACGCCGCGCGAGAAAGGCCTATTCCAGTAAAATTTATCTGGCGCGAGCGCTAAGGCGAAACGCCGGCCGGCACCAGCTTCGGAGCCAGCGCCTTTTGGGCCGCATTCTTCACGGCTTTCTGGACTTTCTCGAAGGCCCTAACCTCGATCTGACGGATGCGCTCGCGCGAGACACCGAATTCCTGCGACAGGTCCTGAAGAGTCGCAGAGTCATCCTGGAGCCGTCTTGCTTC
>JACMJT010000118.1 GCA_014380505.1 Hyphomicrobiales bacterium
CTCGGTGCAGATGACCATGCAGGAAATGTCGACCGCCGTGCAATACCGCCTGCCGGTCAAGATTTTCATCCTCAACAACCAGTACATGGGCATGGTGCGCCAGTGGCAGCAGCTTCTGCATGGCAATCGCCTGTCGGAAAGCTACTCCGAGGCGCTGCCCGATTTCGTCAAGCTGGCGGAAGCCTATGGTTGCGTCGGCATGCGCGCCCAGAAGCCCAAGGAACTTGATGACAAGATCAAGGAGATGATCGCCACGCCGCATCCGGTGATCTTCGATTGCCGCGTGTCCAACCTCGCCAACTGCTTCCCGATGATCCCCTCGGGCAAGGCACACAATGAAATGCTGATGGGCGAGGACGTTCCCGACAAGGACGTGGGTTCGGCCATCGATGCCAAGGGCAAGATGCTGGTTTAGGAGAATGAACATGAAGCCTCATCTGCCGTCCACGGGCTCCGCTTATTTTCTCGATACCGCGAAACTCGCCGTCGAAACCCACACACTGGCCGTCATCGTTGACAACGAGCCGGGCGTATTGGCGCGCGTCATCGGCTTGTTCGCGGGGCGCGGCTACAACATTGAGTCGCTCACCGTATCGGAGACACAGCACGAGGCCCACGTCTCGCGCATCACCATTGTGACGACGGGCACGCCCAATGTGATCGAGCAGATCAAGCATCAGCTCGAGCGCATGGTGCCCGTGCATTCGGTGGCCGATCTCACCGTCATGGGGAATGCCTTGACGCGCGAACTGGCCATGGTGAAGGTTGCCGGGCAGGGCGAAAAGCGCGTCGAGGCGCTCCGGCTTGCGGAAGCCTTCCGGGCCCGCGTCATCGATGCGGGCACGACGAGCTTCATCTTCGAGATCACCGGCAAGACCGACAAGGTCGAGCAATTCATCTCGCTCATGGTGCCACTGGGCCTCGTCGAAGTGGCGCGCACCGGTGTCGCCGGTATTAGCCGCGGCACGGAGGGGATGAAGGTTTGACTTGTGTCGCGCAACGCGCTACATGTATTGAGTGATTAGGTCGGTCCGTCACAAGGCGCTCAACCGTTTTTTTCTTGAGGGTGAGACGCGTGGAATCGCGCCAGATTTGATCGCTAGGCTCCGGCTCATGCTATCCGCGCTGCATGCCGCTGACAGCTTGGATGAACTTGGGTCGGTTCCGGGCTGGCGGTTGCACAAGCTTAAAGGCGAGCTTCGGCACTATTGGAGCCTTTCAGTGAGCGGCAACTGGCGTTTGATCTTTCGGTTTTCGAATGGCGTCGCGGATGACGTTGATCTGATTGACTATCACTAAGGAGGCATTTGCTTCAGATGCACAACCCATCCCATCCTGGCGAACTCTTGAAGGAGGAGGTTCTTCGGCCTTTGGAATTGACGGTCACAGCTGCCGCCGCGCTTTTGGGAGTAGGGCGCCCGGCGCTGAGTGCCGTGCTGAATGGCAAGGCCTCTCTCTCACCGGAAATGGCGTTGCGGGCAGAAAAGGCGTTCGGCGTTTCCATGGAATTGCTTCTCAAGATGCAACTCCAATTTGATATTGCGGAAACCCGCAAGATCGCGGGGCGGTTGAAGGTTTCCCGGTTCAAACCCGCGGCCTGAAGTGGTCTGACGTTATTTCCTGAAACCGGATCATTTTGCCGGTCCATTGAGCGGCTATAGACGAGGCATGCCGTGCAAATTGTCGGTCAATGTCAATGCCATCGCCTATCTGCGCAACCGGCGCGAGGTGCCGTGGCCGTCGCTGGAAGGGTTGGGAAGGATCGCACTGGAGGTGGGAGCAAGCGGGCTTACGGTTCACCCGCGGCCCGATCAGCGTCATGTGCGAACCGCCGACGTGCCCGTGTTGCGCGAACTCATCGCCAAGGAATTTCCCGGCCGTGAATATAACATCGAGGGCTATCCGGATGAGCGTTTCCTGAAACTCGTGGAAGCGAACCGGCCCAATCAGGTGACTCTCGTTCCCGACGATCCGGCCCAAGGCACGTCGGATCACGGCTGGGATATCGTGATGAACAACGGTTTCCTGAAAGAAGCGATTGCCAGGCTTCAGGCGGGCGGCATGCGGGTATCGCTGTTCGTCGATCCAGATCCCTATGCGCCGGCATTGGCGAAATCGGTTGGCGCGGACCGTGTCGAAATTTATACCGGGCCCTATGGCGGGGCGCTTGATCCATTGGAGGCGAAGCGCCAGCTCGGCCGCGTGATCGCCACTGGCAAGGCAGCGGCCGCGGCGGGCCTTGGCCTTAACGCCGGCCATGATCTCACACGGGACAATCTCCCCGCCTTGGTCGAGGCCCTGCCCAACCTGGTGGAAGTGTCAATCGGTCACGCCATCATCGCCGACGCGCTCACTTTCGGAATGGCGGAGACCGTGCGAAAGTTCAGGCATGCCATTGGCGACCTCTGAAATCTCGACTCTCGTCTCAATCGGCCTTGTCCAAATTCTTGCGGTGATCAGTCCTGGCCCGAGTTTTCTTATTACCGCGCGAACCGCCGTAGCGCGGTCGCGGCTGGACGGGGTGAAGGTGGCGCTGGGACTAGGGGCCGGCACCGTGATCTGGGCATCGGCCGCATTGCTCGGCCTCAATGTTGTTTTCCGTGCCGTTCCCATTCTCTTTCTCGGCATGAAGATACTGGGTGCGCTGTTCCTCATCTGGATTGCCTGGCAGATATTCCGCCATGCCGCCGATCCCATTGCGATGGATACCGCCGATAGTGAAACCGTCGCCAACCCCTTCATGAAGGGGTTCTTCACGCAAATTTCAAATCCCAAAGTCGCGGTGTTCTTTGGCTCCATCTTTATCGCCATGCTGCCCAGCGCCGTGCCGCTGTGGATGACGTTGGCCCTTATCGCCCTCGTCACATTCAATGAAATCTGGTGGTATTCAGTGGTGGCGCTGTTCTTCGGCGCCGGGCAGGTGCGGCGGTTTTATATCCGCGCCAAAGCATGGATCGACCGGGTGACGGGCCTATTTCTCGGCATATTGGGCCTGCGGCTGCTTTGGTCGGCGCGTGAAACCGCTTGAAATTGCGATTGCCGGGTGCGGTCCTGCGGGGCTGGCAGCGGCCTTGGCATTGGAGAGGCAGGGGCACCGGATCACCCTGTTCGATCAGTTCGAGACGCCGAAGCCTCTGGGGTCGGGGCTCATTCTTCAGCCAATAGGACTAGCGGTTCTCGACTGGCTTGGGCTTGGCGCCCGCATGCGCTCGCTGGGCGCGCGCATCGACCGGCTCTGCGGCAAGGCCTGTAGCTCGGGCCGGGTGGTGCTCGATGTCCGCTATGACGGGCTGGGCGATCTGCGCGGGCTCGCAGTCCATCGCAACGCGCTTTTCAATGTGCTTTTCGATGCCGTCACAGCGGCCGGGATTGAGGTCCGAACGTCTAGTCTAATCACGGGTTTGGACGGAACTTCCTTGATTTTGAATCAACGGCGCAAGGAAGGCCCCTTCGATCTCGTGGTCGATGGGCTGGGGTCGCGTTCCCCGCTCATTCCCCATGCCTCGGGCCCGGATTATCGCGCGCGGCTCGACTATGGGGCGATATGGTCAAGCCTCCCGTGGCCAGGCGCGCCGTTTGATGCCAACGGACTGGAGCAGCGCTATGACAAAGCCTCGGTGATGATCGGTGTGCTGCCCATTGGCTGTCAAAGGGAAGGGGCTGACCAGCAGGCGGCGTTCTTCTGGAGTCTCAAGACAAAGGATTTCGAGGCGTGGCGGCGCGATGGGTTGGCTGCATGGAAATCCAGGGTGCTGCGGCTCTGGCCCGAGACGGCTTCAATTCTCGATACGATCTTATCCAGCGATCAGATGGTTCTCGCCAGCTATGATCATCACACCCTGGCCAAGCCCTTCGGTGAAAAGCTCGTTTTCATTGGCGACAGCGCCCGCGCAACCAGTCCGCAACTGGGGCAGGGCGCGAACATGGCGCTCATGGATGTGAAGGCGCTGGCGGAAGCGCTCTCGGCGCATGGCGATCTGCGCGATGCGCTGATCGCCTACGCGAAGGCGCGGCGTTTCCATGGGAAGCTCTATCAGGCGTTGTCGCGGGCGTTCACGCCATTCTACCAATCGGATTCAACCCTTCTGCCGCTGATCCGGGATTGGCTTGTGGCGCCCATGAGCCGCCTGCCCGGTTCGCAGAAGCTGCTGGCGCGGCTGGTTTCCGGCCATTTAGGCATGGGCTCCATGAAGGATTGAGGCTTGCCATGGCGGCTTCACACCGCTATTCCCGCGCCAGCTTTTCAATGGGGGTTCAAGACCATGCGCGTCTATTATGACCGGGATGCCGACGTCAATCTGATCAAGGGCAAGAAGGTCGCCATCGTCGGCTACGGCAGCCAGGGCCGGGCGCACGCGCTTAACCTCAAGGATACGGGCGCCAAGACGCTTGCGGTCGCACTCAAGGCGGGCTCGGCAAGCGCCAAGAAAGTGGAAGCCGACGGCCTCAAGGTGATGACCGTGAGCGAAGCCGCCAAGTGGGCGGATCTCATGATGATGGCGGTGCCGGACGAGCTTCAGGGCGATCTTTTCCGCGACGAGATAGCACCCAACATCCGCGACGGCGCGGCCATTGCCTTCGCTCACGGCCTCAACGTTCAC
>JACMJT010000119.1 GCA_014380505.1 Hyphomicrobiales bacterium
GCCCCATTTGGCGAATTTGGTGAAGTTCTCGAAGGGCGGAACGGCGGAAGAGGCATCCACCAGCAACGGCACACGAGCCGCCTTGGTGACCTTCAGCGCCTCTATCACCCGCTCGTCGCGCCAGGTGGTGTAAACCAGCGCGGTCTGCGGTGTGATCGCCGCCGCGAGATCGGCTTGTGTCGGCGCCAGCACCAGCTTGCCGCCCGCCAGCCGCAAAGCGCTGTCGAAGGGGTTGCGCCCGCCCAGCATGACGACTTCGTTCTTCATGCCGGTTGTGTCGGGAAGTTGCCAGATCTTGTTCGGATCGGTCCCGGCGATACAGGCCGCCACTGCGGTCGACATGGCCGCCGCGGCGCCCGCCGTCACCATGCCGAACTCGGCGCCGGAGATCTCGGCCAGCCGCTTTCCCGCTGCGTGATGCAACTCGAACATGTCCACGAATTGGTGCGAAGCCTCTTCCACCGCGCGGCGAACCACCGGCAGTTCCAGCGCGCCGCCGACATAAGTGTAGGTGCCGCGCGCATTGATCAGGGGGCGGATGCCGAGTTTCTCGTAAGAGTTTCCCATGGCCTTGCCGACGCCGGTCGCGACGGTGGCCGCGAAACTGCGCGTGGCGATGGTGGCGAACAAAGGCGTGGCGACCAGCAGCTTGAGGAAAGATCGCCGGGCGGAGGAGGGGGAAGACATGAAACTATCTCTCTCGACAAAGATTCAGTATTTATCGGGCGGCAATGGACTTTCGAATTTGCTCCGTTGCGCGGGTCACCGTGCGCTCGACCAGAACGCGTCCGATTTGCGCCGAGGCGCGGCGGGGATCGCCTTCGACGCCATTCTTGCCGTTGCCCGCTTCCAGCTTGCCGGTCCGCACCATGGTGGGATCGATGGCCAGCATTTGCGAAGTGTCGCGGACATCGGCGTGATTGCCGATTTCCTCCTTCTTGATGCCGCGCTTCATCATTTCCGCGGCATCGCCTTCCGGATCGCCGCGATAATAGCTGCCGATGGCATGGACCCGCACATTGGTGCTGGCCCACTCTTTGTTCAGCTTGGCGGCGACGGCATCTTGGCCCTTCTGGTCGGAACCGTGATCGCCGATCAATGCGATGTCGCGAAAGCCATGCTGCTTGAGGCTGCGGACAACATATTCCAGCACCTGGGCGTAAACATTTTCCGGGACGCTGAAGGTGCCGGGATGCCGCATATGGCCGGTGGGCGGATCGATGTCGCCGTTGGGGGTAAAGATGATGACCGGCGCCACAAGCGCATTGCCCAGGCGGCGCGCGATGGTTTGGCCATTGGCCACGACGCGAAAATTGTGCTTGCCGATCACCATGCCGGGACCATTCTGCTCGCTGCCCCCCGAAGGCACGATGACGGTTGTCTTTCCGGCCGTGATGGCATCGCGGACTTCATACGAGGTCATGCGTTCGATAAGCAGGGTGTCTGGCGTTTGCGCGTAAGCCGTGCCGCCAAGACAAAGAATGATCAGAAACAGATATCGGTACATCAGGCCCTCCCAAACCAACAACAAAGCGTAACACGCTTTTTGCCGTCAGGTGTGTCGCCGCTGATATAACGGAGAGGTTCCGCTCCGCCCGGGCCTCCGCCGCGCTGCAAACGGGCCGGGAAATATCGTCAGCGGACGCGGCGGACTTTATATAGATAGCCATCCACCGTCATGATGAATGTGCGCATACTCGCCGGCGAAATTGTCACCAGCATCTGCGAAGCTTCGCCGCGCCAGCGGGCCGGATGGTAGACCTCATCCTCGGGAGATTGTTCCCAGACCTGACCATCCTCCAGGGTGACGGTGAAGGCGCCCTTGTTGTCCAGGACGTAGGACGCCATCGGCATGTCGCGCAC
>JACMJT010000120.1 GCA_014380505.1 Hyphomicrobiales bacterium
GCCAAATTCTCACCCGGCGTTCTTTTGATCCTCGATGCGACGGAAGCCCTGTTCAAGGAAGGCGCGTTCGATCTCGTCGACTCCTGCGCCATTCCCAACCATCCGATGATCGACAATATTTGGCGCGACCGCGTGGCCCTCGCCGATGTTTTGGTGGCGTCCGCCGATATCGGGCAATCGCGATTTGAATTTACCGTTGGCGCTGAACGCTTGCGTCGCGCCGCACGCAGCACCGCACGCGACCTTTTCCACATTTTAACCCGGAGACACCGCTCATGACCCTCGTGACCATCGATCCCGCCATCGCCCGCAAGAAATTCCTGAAAACACCGTTCACCCTGAAGCATGGCCTAGCCGATCATCCGCTGTTCGCGCTGCCGCGTCTGGTCAACCTCGCAAAGTCGCTGCCGCGCGACCGCATCGAATACAATTCCGGCAAGGTGGCGGTCGGCGTAAAACCCGAGGACGTTCCCAAGATCGACATGCCGGCTGAAGATGTGATCCGCTCCATCGAGACCGCCAACGCCTGGATGGTGATCAAGTTCGTCAACGAAGACAAAGAGTACCGCGAGCTTCTGCAATCCTTTGTCGAGGCCGCCAACCGGGCGGCGGGAATGAAGCCCGGCGATTATTCGGATTTGCAGGGCTTCATCTTCGTTTCCTCGGCAAATGCCACTACGCCGTTCCACATGGACGCGGAAGAAAACATCCTGATCCAGATCAAGGGCGATAAATTCGTCCGCACCTTCGACAATGACGACCGCGCGCTCATCTCCGAGGAAGCGATGGAGATTTCGCCCTCGAAGCATCGCAACCAGCATTACGCCGATTGGTACGAAACCCGCGCCACCTTGCACGCGCTGAAACCCGGAGATGCCGTCCACATGCCCTACATGGTGCCCCATTGGGTGAGCACGGGCGGCAGCTATTCGATTTCAATGGCGATGACGTGGAAAACGCCGGAAGTCACGCGCCTCAACAAGATCAGGCTGATGAACGGCACCCTGCGCCGCTTTGGCCTGGCGCAGAAGCCGCCCGGTGCGTCACCGGCGCTCGATAGCGTCAAGGTTTTCGCCCACGACGCCTTCCGCGCTGTGGTCGATCCTCTGCGCAAGTCCGAAACCATCCGCCGCACCCTGCGCGGATTGATCTATGGCAAGAAGGCCAACTACTATTATGATACCAAGCCGAAACAGGCGGGGATGTAATTCTACTCCCCGCGTGGGAGGCACTTGATGACCCGCCGTTTGCGAATCCGCCTGAAGCACAAGGGCATATCGTGCATCGCCGCGATGCTTGAAGAGGAGGCGCCGGAAACGGCCAGTATCGTATGGGAGAAGCTCCCGCTCGCCGGCCCGCTTTGGCATGCGAAATACGCCTCGAATGAAATTTATACTTTATCGCCGCCGCTCACGGACGAACAGATAGCGCCGGAGAATCCAACGGTTGCTCCCGCCAGCGGCGATGTGGTCATCTGGGATTTTCCCGCCGGCATGTTTCACCATGGAGTGCGCCGCAGGCTGGGCCTGGACGGTCACAAGCGCATCATCGACATCGCGCTGTTCTACAACCGCAACAATCTGGTTTTCAGCCCGCAACTTGGCTGGTGTCCATGCAATGTGTTCGCAACGGTGACCGAAGGTCTCAGCGAGATGCGTGAGGCCTGCTACGACCTGTGGACTGGCGGCTGGCGTGACGAGCAATTGATCTTTGAACGGGCTTAGCGAAGCATTCCGCGCAGTGGACGAGAGCGTGCAAGTTTAATACTTGCCCGCATCTCCCGGCACCTTCAACGTTTCGTAGTTCAGAGGTTCGCGTCTGGACCGGTAGAGCCGGAGGACGAAGACGGTGCGATTAAGGATGGCATAGGGGACAAGGAAGCCATATCGTGGTTCGATAAGTTCGCGCACGCCGTTCCGGGACGTGATCCTGCCGATGCGAGGATTTGCAGGGATAGCTTCAATGATTTTTTCCAGCCGCTGCGTGACACGCCGCAGGCCCGCTGGGTTCAGAGGTTCAAGATAAATCCGGAGCTCCGCCAAGTCCGCGGTTGCGGCCTCGGTAAGGATGATTTTCATGCTGGCTACTTATTGGGGCGAATATCTGGTTCTGGAAGCGCGTATTCGTCCTCGGTCCCCCACGACCTCATCCATCGGAATACCTGTTCGCTGGAGTGTCCTACACCGCTCTTGGCTTCAACCAGGGCTTCATCGATGGCTTTGAGATAGTCGCGTTGTTCCTCCACATAAGCCGCCGTAGCTTCCTTGATGATGAAGGAGCGCGACCGCTTGGTTAGCTTCGCCAACGCGTCGACCTCGTTTTTAAGATCCTCGGGCAATCGGACGGAAAATGTTTCTGCGGTGGTTGGCATGGAAACCTACATTGTGTTTTAGGTGAACACAATGTAGTCGATAGGGTGACCATGTCAAGTCTTGGTCAAGCCGCGATCACCTTGTCGGCGGGAACGTAAGCGTAGCCAAGATCATCCGCCACCGCCTTGTACGTCACCTTGCCGTGGGCCACGTTGAGGCCGTTCTTCAGGTCGGCGTTATCGGCCAACGCCTTTTTCCAGCCCTTGTCGGCGAGGGTGAGAGCGAAGGGCAGGGTGACATTGTTAAGCGCGAAGGTGGAGGTGCGGGCAACAGCGCCCGGCATGTTGGCCACGCAATAGTGGACGACGCCGTCGACCACATAGGTGGGATCGGCGTGGGTCGTGGCCTTCGACGTTTCAGCACAGCCGCCCTGGTCAATGGCGACATCGACGAACACCGAACCCGCTTTCCAGTCCTTCAGCATCGCCCTGGTGATAAGCTTGGGGGCGGCTGCGCCGGGAATCAACACGCCGCCGATGACGAGATCGGCCTCGGCGCATTCGTCTTCGACAGCGCCTTGCGTTGAATAGAGGGTCTTGAGCTGGGTGCCGAAGCGGGCGACCAGCTCTTCCATCCGGTCGGTCGATTTTTCGAGAACAACCACATCGGCGCCGAGACCCAGCGCCATCGCGGCCGCGTTCGTGCCGACGACTCCACCGCCAAGGATCACCACTTTGGCCGGAGCGACACCGGGAACGCCGCCCAGCAGGACGCCACGCCCGCCTTGCGCCTTTTCAAGATTGTGGGCGCCGGCCTGGACGGACATGCGGCCTGCGACCTGTGACATGGGAGCGAGCAGCGGCAAGCCGCCGCGCCCGTTGGTGACGGTCTCATAGGCGATGCACACCGCGCCCGACTTCACCAAATCCTTGGTTTGCTCCGGATCGGGCGCGAGGTGAAGATAGGTGTAAAGAATTTGACCTTCGCGCAGCATCTTGCGTTCAGCCGCCTGGGGCTCCTTCACCTTCACGATCATGTCCGCCTTGGCGAAAATCTCCTGCGCCGCGGCGACGATGGTGGCCCCGGCCCGGGTATAGTCGGCGTCCGTCGCACCGATGCCGCTGCCGGCATTGGCCTCAACCCAGACCTTATGGCCATGGCGGACGGCCTCGCGCACGGAGAGCGGCGTCATGCCGGCACGATATTCGTGATTCTTGATTTCTTTCGGAACGCCGATGAGCATGAGAATCCCCTTTGTGACGACGGAAAATAACCCGACTCAGGCCGAATGAATTTCCAAAAAAGCGCCGGAAGCACCGCAGCATTGAAATTTCATTCCACGATTGATAAGATTATCCGAATGAGATCGCAAGAATTCGATAAGTGCGACAAAATTATTCTGACGGAGCTGCAGAAAAACGCCCATCAGCCCGTCGCGGGTCTTGCTGCCAAGGCCGGGCTGTCGGCCTCCTCCTGCCATCGCCGCGTCAAACTTCTCGAGGCGGCGGGCACCATCAGAGGCTACACCGCCAACCTCAGCCGCGCCGCCCTTGGGCTCGTCAATGAATTCTTCGTCGAAGTCTCGCTTTCCGCGCAAACCGAGGAGGCCTTCGAGCGCTTCGAGAAGGCGGTGCAGCGGGTGCCGGAAATTGTCGAATGCCATCTGATGAGCGGGCAGTTCGATTA
>JACMJT010000121.1 GCA_014380505.1 Hyphomicrobiales bacterium
CATCGTCGCCAAGGGTTTTTTTACTCAACCTCGAAATCGATGTGGTGAATGGATGAATGTGGGTGCAACAAAACTGGTTTCCGAATTTTTCGGCACGGCCGTTCTGGTGTTTCTGGGCTGCGGCTCCGTCGCGATCGGCGGGTTTGGCGCGGCATTGCCGATGGGAGCGCTTCCCATAGCGCTGGCATTCGGGCTGACGGTGACCGGTCTGGCTTACGCGATTGGCCCCATCTCCGGATGTCACATCAATCCGGCGGCGACCTTGGGCCTTTACCTCGCGGGCCGTTTTCCGGCTGCATCTGTTCTGCCTTACATCGCCGCCCAATTGCTCGGCGGTGTTTGCGGCGCAGGACTCCTGTTGCTCGTCCTTGCCGGCAAGCTGCAAGGCTACGATGCCGCGTCCGCGGGCCTCGGCCAGAATGGTTGGGGCGAGAATTATCTGGGCGGGTATAATTGGGGTGCGGCGTTTGTCATGGAGGCCGTTGCGACATTCATATTCATGGCTGTCATTCTGGGGGCAACATCGCAGAATGCCAACGCCCTCATGGCTCCAGTCGCGATCGGCTCGACATTGACGGTCATCATCTTCGTTATGCTTAACGTCACGGGAGTTTCGCTCAACCCGGCGCGAAGCCTTGGCCCGGCCGTCTTCGTTGGCGGCAAAGCACTCGGTCAACTGTGGCTGTTCTTTGCGGCCCCCATAGTGGGCTCCGTGATCGCCGGCTTATCGTCTAAGTATTTGGATATGCGCGAATGGGACTTTTCTTCGAAAAAAGCAAATAGCATCAGTGACAGGAAATGAGGTTGGCGCTCCCTGCGGGAATCGAACCCGCCTTTGCAACGTGAGAGGCTGCCGTCCTGACCGATAGACGAAGGGAGCGCTAATGGCTCTCCTATATCGGCGGGCTCCGTGGAGCGCAAGCCGGCGGCGAGGCTAGTCCGCGGCCACTCGCATGTCCCGCGAGGGCTGCTTTGCTTCATGGAAGAAAGGTTCGGCGGCTCTTACGCCATGCCGGTTGTCCTGCCAATCGTGCCGGGGGCGCTGATAAGACGTGGATGAGGCAGGACGATCGTCCGAGCTACCATCGGGCACAGCCGTCGTAACGATTTGCACATAGTCGCCAAGGCTGAGGAAGGCCTTGATGAAGGTATCGAATTCAAGCGGGGTCATGCGCAGAACGCCGGGCGACATCCGGTATTTGCCCGCATTTTCGGCCGCATCGTTTCTCGAACGTTTGTCCGCGATATTTACACGGACCAGAAGGTGCGTAATTTCAAAGCCGACAATATCGATTTCAAGTTTTAGAAGAACCATTATGCGTCTCCGTTTGCCGGCCTTTTTTGTTCCTTCTTTTTTGCCGCGCCGGTATGATTATGTTGAAATGCTTAATGAACTCTTCCGGGCAGTCATGAATTCGGATCGCCTATTTCGCCGCGATCGAAATGCGCGATATCACTGCATTCTTGCGGATATCGACCACGATGATCTCAATGCCGGTGTTGACTGCGAGGCGGTCCCCGGCGAGTTCCATGGCCTCAATCCGGGTTCCGGCGGGAAGGCCAAGATCGAGCAGTTGGGTCACTGGTGGCGGGGTTTCGGCGCGGTGCGTGACCTTCCAGATGATGCCCACGATCAGCCCCACAAGCATCAGGACGAGCAGGCCGCCCATGATGTATACGGCGGCCTCAAGAAATTTGAGGCCGGGCTGCCGTATCTCCGGTTGGGCCCCGCCCTCGGAAAGTTCTGCCTTGCCGGTCATGCCATCGTCCTCTCAACTGCTTGTAACTGTCGCCACCGCCAGCGAGCGCCTCGACCGCTTTTTAGCGCAAGCCTTTCCCGCGGTTAGCAGGTCTCGTTTCCAGAGCCTTATTGCGGAAGGCAACGTGACTGTCGAGGGCGCCCAGGTAACCACTGGAAGCCAGAGGCTAAAGGGCGGAGAGCGGATTGAAATCAGCATTCCTCCCGCAGCCGACGCTCATCCCGCCGCCGAGGACATTCCACTCCATATTGTCTACGAGGACGATGACCTGATCGTCATCGATAAGCCGGCTGGGCTGGTGGTCCATCCCGGCGCTGGTAACGAAACGGGCACGTTGGTCAACGCTCTTATTGCCCACTGTGGCGCCAGCCTTTCCGGTATCGGCGGGATCAGACGGCCCGGCATTGTCCACCGGCTGGACAAGGATACAAGCGGCCTTCTGGTGGTGGCCAAGAACGATCTGGCCCACCGCGGCCTGTCGGAACAATTTGCCGCCCATGGCCGCGATGGACGGCTGCAAAGGGCCTATCTCGCCCTGGTTTGGGGATCGCCGGAGCGCAATCGGGGCACCATTTCCGCCAGTCTCAATCGCAGCAGCGCCAACCGCCAGAAGATGGCCGTTTCCCGCTCCACGATGGCCCGCGAGGCGATTACCCGTTATGAGGTGTTGGAGCGCTTTGGCGCCCCGCCCCTAGTCAGTCTGGTGCGCTGCGAACTGGAAACAGGCCGGACCCACCAGATCCGCGTCCATATGGCCCATATCGGCCACCCCCTCCTGGGTGACCGGACCTATGGGGCGGGTTTCAAAGCCTCCCTCCATAAGCTCCCCGAAGCCGCCAGAGAAGCACTCAAATCATTGAATCGGCAGGCACTTCACGCCACTGTCTTGGGTTTCGACCACCCCCGGACAGGCGCAGCCTTGCATTTCGAAAGCAATCCGCCGACGGAACTAGCAAGGCTCATTTCGGCTTTAGAAGGGGTAACAGCGAAGTGATAATCTGTAACTGGCTTGGTGTCTTATTTTTATCATAAAGTCGGTTTATATGGCGGTACATCGACAAGGAAAGGTTTGGACTATGGCTCAGAAAACGTCGCTTCCGGCCCTCGCCTCGGGTGAAGGCGGACTGAACCGTTATCTGCAGGAGATCCGGCATTTTCCGATGTTGCAACCGGAAGAAGAATTCATGCTGGCCAAGCGCTGGAAAGAGCATGGCGACACGGCCGCGGCCCACAAGCTGATCACCAGCCACCTTCGCCTGGTCGCCAAGATCGCCATGGGCTATCGGGGCTACGGCCTGCCCATTGGCGAGGTCATTTCCGAAGGCAACGTTGGCCTGATGCAGGCCGTCAAGAAATTCGAGCCGGACAAAGGCTTCAGGCTTGCGACCTATGCCATGTGGTGGATCAAGGCGTCGATCCAGGAGTTCGTGCTGCGCTCATGGTCCCTCGTCAAGATGGGAACGACCGCCAACCAGAAGAAGCTGTTCTTCAACCTGCGCAAGGTGAAGGGCCAGATTCAGGCTCTCGAAGAGGGTGATCTCAAGCCGGATCAGGTGGAGTTCATCGCCAAGCGCCTCGGCGTCACCGAGGACGACGTGGTTTCGATGAATCGCAGGCTTGCTGGCGATAGCTCGCTCAATTCGCAAATACGCGCCGACAGTGATGGCGAGTGGCAGGACTGGCTGGTCGATGACACCAGCAGCCAGGAAGATGTGCTGGTCGAAAGCCAGGAGGCGAGCCTCCGCCGGGGCCTTCTGACCGAGGCTCTCGGCAAGCTGACCGAGCGCGAACGCCGCGTCTTTGAAGCAAGACGGCTCCAGGATGACTCTGCGACTCTTCAGGACCTGTCGCAGGAATTCGGTGTCTCGCGCGAGCGCATCC
>JACMJT010000122.1 GCA_014380505.1 Hyphomicrobiales bacterium
CGCGTCAAACGGTTTTTCCAGGAAATCGACTGCCCCGGCCTTTATGGCGCGCACCGCCAGCGGCACATCGCCATGGCCGGTCATGACGATCACGGCAAGGTTCATCTGCCGCCGGATGATTTCCTCCTGCAGCTCCAGTCCATTCATGTCGGGCATGCAGATGTCGGTGATCAGGCAGCCATACCTAGCGTCGTCACCGTCAAGAAATTGTTTCGCCGAACCGAAGCAGCGCACATTGAAGCCTGCAACCTCCAGCAGAACACGCAGGGAATCGCGGACGCCGGGGTCGTCATCCACAATGAATGCTTGTTGGTCCATCCAGCTCTTTCCCGAAGCCAATGCCAGCACTGGAAAGCAACCGCCAGCCAAACCCCGCCCCAAGCGTGTAACGTGCATAATCACAATGGACTGGTGTCCGATTGGTTGCATAGATGGTCCGGCGCCGGGCCGCCGACAGGCGGCCATGGGGGGGCAGGGAAATCGCCCCTGACCCCCGATACGGCAAGGCATTTTGCAGGCCGTATTCCGTCCGCCCGAATTCCCTGTAAACAAAACTGACATCATGAAGCGGGCATCCAGATCAGTGGTTTCCTGTTGATCCGGCATAAAACATACTGGAGTAGTTTTTTCTATTTACTTCTCGTAGATTCCTGCCATGGTGGCGGCCGGCTGGGTTTTGCCACCGCAAAGGGGAGTCTTCTTATGCAAACGGTTTTCACCAAGTCCTTGCGAAACGCCGGCATGCTCGCGATTTTATTCCTCAGCACCGCGCCCGCCCATGCCGCGCTGATTACCCAGACCAATCTTGTTTCCAATGTTCCGGGGCTCGCGGCCATCACCGACGCGGACCTGATAAATCCCTGGGGTTTCTCGCACAGCGCCACAAGCCCCTTCTGGATTTCCAACCAAGGGACCAACACCTCCACCCTCTATGCCGTGACCGGCCCCACGGGCACGACCGTCACCAAGACCAATATCAACCCGCCCAGCGGCCATGTCCTGATCCCCACCACCGCAGGCGGGCCGCAGGGGCCGACCGGCCAGGTCTTCAACCCCAACGCTACGGGCTTCCTGGTGGGCAATGGCGGCAACGGTCTCAAATCGAATTTCATCTTCGCCAATTTGAACGGCACCATTTCGGCTTGGAACGGCGGAGTCTCCTCCTTCGTCCAAGCCACGGTGCCCGGTGCGATCTATACTTCGCTGGCGATCAACCAGGCGGCGACGCAATTATACGCCGCCAATGCGGTTTCCGGCGGCATCGACGTCTTCAACAGCTCGTTCGGCCAAGTGGCTGTCGCCCCCGGCGCTTTCGCCACCCCGCCCGCGATCGGCGCGCTGGGCCTGGCCCCGTTCAACACCCAGGACATCGGCGGCAAGCTGTATGTGACCTATGCCCCGGTGGGCCTGGCGGCCCAGCAAAACGCCATCGGCGGACAAGGCGCGGTGGCGGTTTTTGACGCCAGCGGCGTTTTGCTGAACACGATCATCAATGGCGAACTGGCCTCGCCCTGGGGCATTGCGATCGCCCCGGCGGGCTTTGGCAACTTCGGCGGCGCCTTGCTGGTGGGCAATTTCAGCTTCCTGGAAAGCGAGATCAACGCTTTTGACTCCATTACCAACGCCTTCCTGGGCTCCATCCCGATCGATACCGGCAGCGCCAGCGCGGGCGGGCTGTGGGCGATCGGTTTCGGCACCGGCGGCAACAATGGCAGCCCCAATACGCTTTATTTCACCAACGGCATCAATGGCGAGACCGGCGGGCTGTTCGGCGCCATCACGGCGGTGCCGGAGCCGCTGACGATCACGCTTTTCAGTGCCGGTCTGATGGGC
The DNA here is from genome assembly GCA_014380505.1 of Hyphomicrobiales bacterium. Next base: position 1,834 of record JACMJT010000122.1, read on the forward strand.
TTGACCGTATTGCGCCGCCGCAAGGCAAAGACAGCGTAAGAAGCCGGTTCCCCCTCCCCGGCTGGGAAACGGCGGCCATTGTGGCCGCCGTTTTTCTTTGCCCCAGGATGTCGTGACGGCCGCGGCCTCTTGCCCTATATGGACTGCGGCGAGGCGGGGCTTGTGTGAAAAAAGCGATCAGAGCGTGGCTGGATCTTATTCTGAAGCGGTACGCGCTTGAGATCGTTCCGCGTGGCATACTCTATGACTGGCAATTGCGTTCCGCGGATGCCCCACCGAGATACAGCAAATCGGTTCTGCCGGAAGGCGCGGCAGAATATCTGAGGCCAAACAATCCCAAACTGATCGCGCTGCAGGAGCGGTACCGAAAAGCCGATCCGGCGGTCACCGTTCCAGCGGTTTGGGACGATGGCTATGTGGCTGCCGAGGATATCGCCTATTTTCGCGGCGACAATGGATGGGTCTGGCAAGTCAGGGGACGCAATACCAACATCCTGTCCTACGCACTCACCACTTACTATCTGAAGTCGATCGACCGCCTTGGCCTGTTCAGTAAGCTAACCGAAGACAATCATTTCGGAAATTTCAGCTTCACCATCGAAGACCGCCAAGTCTCGCGCGACTTGCTGGATTCCATATCGGAAATCAATTTCCTGGATCGCCATCTTGGGATTGCCTCTCGTCCGGGCCTCAATGTGCTCGACATTGGCGCGGGTTATGGACGGCTTGCGCATCGCATGGTGAAGTCGCTGCCCAACATAGAAAGCTATTTCTGCACGGACGCGGTCGCCGCTTCCACTTTTGTCAGCGACTATTACCTGCGATTCCGCAACATTGAGCGCGCGCATGTGGTGCCCTTGGATGAGATCGACAAACTACTCGCCGGGCATCGGATCGATCTTGCCGTCAATATACACAGTTTTTCGGAATGCCGGCTGGAAGCGATCGAATGGTGGGCGCGGCTGCTCAGCAAGCATCGCGTGAAGCAGCTGATGATCGTTCCCAACGACGTGACGGAAACCCCTGGCCAACTGCTGACCAATAAAGACGAGAACTACCTCCCCATACTGGAACGCCACGGCTATCGGATCTTGGTGAGCGAACCCAAATATGCGGACCCGGTGGTGCAGACATACGGCATCAAGCCTCACTGGTATCATTTGCTGGAACTGCAAGCGTAATGATACCGCCCCCAAGAAGTAGTTTGTGAAACCGATGAATGGCTAAGCGCCGAATGCCGAGGCGGTCCGGAAGACGATAAAAGCCGCGATATAGGCAAGAGCCAGCATGTAACCAAACATCACGCTTGGCCAAAGCCAGCCACCGGTCTCACGGCGCACCACCGCCAAAGTGGACAGACATTGCGGGGCAAAGACGTACCAGGCCAGAAAAGCCAGTGCCGAGGCCAGCGACCATTGTCGCGCCAAGGCGGTGGCAAGCGAGCCCTCGCCGATCTGGCCCGATATCGCATAGACCGTGCCGAGCGCACCCACCGCCACTTCGCGCGCGGCCATGCCTGGGATCAGCGCCACTGCCATCTGCCACGA
>JACMJT010000013.1 GCA_014380505.1 Hyphomicrobiales bacterium
GCATTGCAAATTCTGCGCCCCGCCGGGATCGCTCGCGCCATATCGTCGGCCGGCGGCATTGCGCGCGATGAAATGGACGGCGACTTTCAATTACGTAAACTTCCCGGCTGCTACGCGGTGGGTGAAATGCTGGATTGGGAAGCCCCCACCGGCGGCTATCTGCTCCAGGCCTGCTTTTCCACGGCCGTGGCGGCGGCCCGGGGCTTGCTCAAAACCGGCATTAATCTGCCCACGGATCGCCACATTCCCATGGCCCTATCCAGCCCATGAAAAAGCTGATGTTCATGGGCCTTTGCGGCATGGCGCTGGCATGGGCCGCCATTCCGGCGGAGGCCGATGTCAGGTCCTATTGCGAGGCCTATGCCCGCAATCAGGCGGACACGCGCCTGACCGGCAGCGCCATTCTCGGCGCCAAGGTCAAACTTGCGCCGGAAGAGTGGGAAGAACGCAAGTCGCTGGCGCTCACCGATTGCCTGGCCCTTTACACCTCAGAGGCCGGTGTCGAGACCGTGGCGGCGGAGCCCGAGAAAGTCAGGGCGGCGAAGCCCAAGAAAGCGAGGGCCGCCAAGCCCAAGCTTGAGTTTCTGGCCGGCACCTCGCCCGCCCAGCAGGAAAAATCCGCCAAAGTGGCAGGTCTCGTTCCCGGCAGTGCGGCGTGGAAGGATTATTGCGCCGCCAAATACGCCTCCTTCAACCGCGAAACAGACACCTACAAGTCATTCAACGGCAAGATGCGCCCCTGCCGTGTGACCAAGGGCTGACATAGAACGGATGCGGCGACTCGTTACCTCCTCACCCTGAGGTGCCCGGCAAAGCCGGGCCTCGAAGGGTCCGTCGCCACCTGTGGCCATGCTTCGAGGCTCGGCTTCGCTCGCACCTCAGCATGAGGTTCGAGGGTTGTGGGAAAGGATGCGGCGGCCTTGCCTTGCCGCGCAAATTGGGTAGAACTCCCCTCCCATGAATCTCGAACTTACCGGCAAGACCGCCCTTGTCTGCGGCGCCAGCCAGGGGCTTGGCCTCGCCATCGCTGAAGCGCTCGCCGAAGAAGGAGTCCACGTGGGCCTTCTGGCGCGCAATGCCGAAAAGCTGAAACAGAACGTATCGCGCCTTGAAGCCAGGGGGTTCAAGGCCACGGCACTTCCAGCCGATATGGGTGACTGGCCCTCCATAGCCACCGCACTCAAGCAGCTTGGTCAACCCTCGATCCTCGTCAACAACAGTGGCGGCCCGCCCGTCGTCGATGTCACGAAGATCGATCCCGATCTCTGGCGTAAGCAATTCGAAGCGATGGTGCTTAATCAGATGCGGCTCACCGAAGCCGTGCTGCCCGCCATGCGCCACGCCCGCTTCGGACGCATTCTCAATGTTGCATCAACCAGCATCGTGGAGCCGATTGCGGGGCTTGCCATCTCCAATTCGCTGCGTGCCGCACTCGCCAACTGGATGAAGACGCTGGCCACCGAAGTGGCGGCCGATGGCGTCACCGTCAACATGATCTTGCCGGGAAGCTTCGCCACCGAGCGCATCGACAAGATGAACGCGGCGGAAGCGGCGGAGCGCGGGATTTTCGTTGATGACATTGTTAGGGAGTCGAGCGCCGCAATACCCGTGCGCCGCTATGGCGAGCCAAAGGAATTCGGCGCCGTGGCGGCCTTCCTCGCCAGTCCCCGCGCCTCCTACGTGACGGGGCAAATGATCCGCATCGACGGTGGTAGCACGAGGTCGGTGTGAGCATCGTAGCGGCGTTGCGCGCGGCGCTTGGCGATACTGCCGTACTCGAGGGCGCATCGATCGGCGAACGCCATGTCTCCGACAGAAGCGGCAGCGGCACCAAGCCGCCGCTGGCCGTAGTGCGCCCGCGTTCTACGGCGGAAGTTTCCGTAACGCTTCGCCTGTGCAATGAGCTTGGCGTGTCGGTGGTCCCCCAAGGCGGCATGACGGGTTTGGCGGGCGGCGGCAATCCACAGGGCGGCGAAATCGTCATCAGCCTTGAACTGATGCGCGGCATCGAAGACGTCGATCAATCCGCCGCGACAATGACGGTGCTCGCTGGCACGCCGTTGGAACAGGTGCAGCAGGCGGCGGCGGACGCCGGGCTTTTCTTGGCGCTTGATCTCGGTGCGCGCGGGTCATGCCAGATCGGCGGCAATCTTTCCACCAATGCCGGTGGCATTCGCGTCATCCGCTACGGAATGGCGCGCGATCAGGTGCTGGGTCTGGAAGCGGTGCTGGCCGATGGCACGATCATGTCATCGCTCAACAAAATGCTGAAGAACAACGCGGGCTACGACCTCAAGCACCTGTTCATCGGCTCCGAGGGAACTCTCGGCATTATTACCCGTGCGGTGCTGCGTCTGTATCCGCCGCCGGGCGAAATCACCACGGCGCTGTGCGCGCTTTCCACTTACGAAGATGTCGTGGCATTGCTGCGGCGGGCGCAAGCCGAACTTGGCGGTATCGTGGCTTTCGAGGCCATGTGGCGTAGTTACTTCGGTTTCAACGCCAAGGCCCTCGGCCTCAGCTTCTTCACGGGTGATCATAACTTCTGGGTGATCCTCGAAAGCACGTCAGGCCGGGAGGCAATCGAAGTATTTCTCGGGGCCTGCCTGGAGGATGGATTGGTGCAGGATGCCCTCATCGCCCAGTCGGAAAAGGAGGCGCGGGAATTTTGGTCGGTGCGCGAGGGATTCGCCATCGAGAAGCTCCCCGACCGGATCAACTTCGACGTGAGCATGCCGATTTCAAAAATCGGCGTATTCGCCGATGAATGTGCGCTAGCGCTGCAAGCGCGCTGGCCTCACTCGCACCACTCGTTCTTCGGCCATGTCGCCGACAGCAATCTTCATATCTGCGTCTCCACCGAATATGGAGCGGGCGAAGACATGCACAGTGTCGATGAGACCGTCTATGGCGTCCTCAAGAAATTCGGCGGCTCGATTTCGGCCGAGCACGGCATCGGCACGCTGAAAAGGCCCTATCTCGGCTACTCAAGGTCCGATGACGAATTGGCAATCATGCGCAGGATCAAGGTAGCCCTCGATCCCAAGGGCATCCTCAATCCCGGCAAGGTGATCTGAAGACGTGTCTCTTCCTCATCCTGAGGTGCGAAGCCCAGCGGGTCGAGCCTCGAAGGATAGACGCCTGCTCCAGAGCAACCCTTCGAGGCCCTGCTTCGCAGGGCACCTCAGGGTGAGGAGAAGCGCAGTATGACTGCATGGTTTGGTTTCATCATCCTTGAAGGATAATGTCAGCACCCTTCCAGCCCACCATCATGGCGGGAGCGTTGATATTGCCGGTCGTGATGTTGGGAAACACCGACGCATCGATGACGCGAAGCCCGATAACGCCGTGCACGCGCAACTGGTTATCTACGGCACCACCCTCGCCCATGCGGACCGTCCCGCACGGATGGAAAATCGAATAGCTGCGGGCCCGAATATCGGCAATCATTTCGGCGTCCGACTGGGTGGCCTCGCCCGGTTTGAACTCTTCTGAAAGCACGGCATTAAGCGGCGGCGTGGCGGCGAGCTTGCGGAGAAATCGGGCGCCCTCCAGCAGTTCACCCACATCGTGGTCCGTGGCCAGCAGGTTAAGCTGAATGGCGGGAGCATCCCGGGGCGAGGCCGATTTGATCTCGACATGGCCCAGGCTCGTCGGCCGGCATGATGAAACGCTGATCGAAAGACCGGGAAAGCTGTCGGGTTGCGTCATCTTTCGTGTCTTCGGCGGTGCCTTGTCGTAGGAGGACGGGCAGAAATAGAGCTGAAGATTGGGCTGCGCCAGCCCGGCGCGCGAATGAATGAAGCCACCTGCGTGATTCATGCTCCAGGCCAGCGGGCCCGAGCGAAACAGCACGTAACGAAGCCCCGCCTTGATCTTGCCGAGGAGCGGCCGCAGCTCCTGGTTTATCGTGGGCACGCTGGCCTTGTAATAGTGATCGTAGCCAACATGGTCTTGCAGATTGCGGCCCACGGCTTCGTTGGTGGCGACCACCGCGATACCGTTGCGCGCCAGGAGCCCCAATGGCCCTACGCCCGACAGTTGCAAAAGCTGCGGGGTGTTGATGGCCCCCGCCGAGAGGATGATCTCGCGCCCTGCTCGAGCCTCGTGAACCCGGCGGCCCCGCAAGTAAGCAACACCCACTGCCTTCCGCCCCTCGAACAGGATGCGCGTTGCGAGGGCCCCGGTTTCGACCTTCAAATTATTTCGTTGGAGTGCCGGACGCAGAAACACCGAGGAGGAGGACACGCGCCGTCCGCCGTGGATGGTCAAAGGATTATAGCCAACCCCGTACTGGGTTCCGCCATTGGGATGGTGATTGAGCGGCAGGCCGAGATTCAAACAGGCCTCGAAATAGTTCTGGCACAGGGAATGGGCGCCTTCCGCCATGCTGCCGATTTTCAGCTCCCGCTCGATCGCCTCATAGGCGGGCTTCACATCCTCCCAGCCCCAGCCGGGATTGCCCGCGTTCTTCCAGTCCTCGAAATCCTGCTGGGCTCCGCGCACGTAGACCATGGCATTGATGGAGCTGGAGCCGCCCAGCATCTTGCCGCGGGGCACATAGATGGGCCTGCCGCCCAGGCCGGGGTTGGGTTCGGACCAGTACATCCAGTTTAGGCGGGGATTGTAGAAGGACATGCCGTAGCCCAGCGGCATGGAGGTGAAAAACCTGTTGTCGGTTGGCCCCGCTTCGAGCAGCAACACCCGGTGCTTGCCCGATTCCGTCAACCGGTTGGCGAGGATGCAGCCAGCCGAGCCAGCGCCCACGATGATATAGTCGAAATCCATTGCAGGCCTTTTCCCATCTTTACGTCACCCCGGCGGAAGCCGGGTCCATCCCTAACCGGATTCCGGCTTTCGATGGAATGACGGAATATCTTTGTAGAATTAGATTGCTCGGGCAAGCCCGGCAATGACAGAGTAGGGTTCTTGCAGGGGTAAAAAATGAAAATTCGTGATCTGAAAGTTTTCATCGTCGGCAATCCGCCGCCGGGCTGGGGCGGACGCTACTTCACGTTCGTCAAGCTCACCACCGACACCGGCATCACCGGCATCGGCGAATGCTATTGCGCGACGTTCGGCCCAAAGGCCATGACGGCGATGATCGAAGACACCTTCGGGCGCTACGTCGAAGGCATGGACCCGTTCCACCTCGAGGCCCTGTGGCGAAAGGTCTATGGCTCGGGCTACACGCTGCGGCCCGACGTTTCCCTCATGGGGGTTCTCTCCGGCATCGAGATCGCGCTGTGGGATATCATCGGCAAGGCCGTAGAGAAACCCGTCTATGAGCTCCTCGGCGGCCGCGTCCACGAGAAGCTGCGCTCCTACACTTACATCTACCCCGATCTGTCCAAAGGTCAGGATGAGTCCATTTACTGGAATGCCGAAGCCTCCGCCGAGCGCGCCGCGTATTATGTGAGCCAGGGCTTCACCGCGGTGAAGTTCGATCCGGCCGCCCCCTACTCCGCCTTCGATCCGCGCCAGCCTTCGCTCGAATCGATCGAGCTGTGCGTGAAGTTCTGCAAGCTCATCCGCGAGGCCGTGGGCACCAAGGCCGATATGCTGTTCGGCACCCACGGGCAGTTCACCACGGCGGGCGCCATCCGTTTCGCCAAAAAAATCGAACCCTTCGATCCCCTGTGGTTCGAGGAGCCGGTGCCGCCGGAGAAGCCGGAGGACATGGCCCTGGTGGCGCGGGCCACATCGATTCCCGTAGCCACCGGTGAGCGCCTCACCACCAAGTATGAATTTGCCCGTGTGCTGGAATGCCGTGCCGCCTCCATCCTGCAAATGGCGCTGGGCCGTGTCGGCGGCATCATGGAAGCCAAGAAGATCGCCGCCATGGCGGAAAGCTATTACGCGCAAATTGCTCCCCATCTCTACGCGGGGCCAGTGGAGGGTGCGGCCAACATCCACTTTGCGGCATCGCTGCCCAACTTCCTCATTCTCGAATCGATCGAGACATGGGGCGGCTTCCACTCCCAAATCCTCAAGAAGCCCATGGGCTGGCAAGAGGGCTATGTGATCCTGCCGACGGAGCCTGGCCTTGGCATCGA
>JACMJT010000123.1 GCA_014380505.1 Hyphomicrobiales bacterium
AGTCACATACTCGAAGGATCGAGGGCCCCGCTGGCGCAACATAAGCCGCAGCGGGGCTGATTGTTTGTGAAGATTAATTTCCCAAAAGTTTCTTCCGCAGAACCGAGACCGCATTGGCGTGGGCGTCGAAGCCTTCGTATTTGGCGATGATGCCAGCTTGTTTTGCCAGTTCGGGATAGGCTTGGGGCCTGACTTCCACGACGGAGGTGCGCTTCATGAAATCATGGACGCTGAGGGCAGAGAAGGTTTTGGCCCAGCCGCCAGTGGGCAGGACGTGGCTTGGGCCGAGGACGAAATTTCCCAGGGTTGACGGCGTGTGTTCTCCGAGCAGGATTTCTCCGGCATTTTTGATCAGCGGCAGATATTTGCGCGGTTCCTTGGAGAGGATTTGCAAATGCTCTGGCGCGTAGTCGTTGATGAAGGCCATGGCTTCGGCTGTATCTTTCGCCAGAAGTATGCCGCCGCGGCTTGAGGCGAGAACGGATTTGGTGAAATTCACGCGCTGGGCGCTCATCCTGTGCCAATAAGTGGGGATGGCGGCAAGCGCCGCGTCGGCCACTTCCTTGCTGGTTGTGACGATGAAGGCGGAAGAGTCATCGCCATGTTCGGCCTCAATGAGCAGGTCCAGGGCGGCGAGGCGGCCATCGGTTGTTTCATCGGCAAAGATGATGGCTTCGCTTGGGCCCGCCGGCGTACCGGTGTCGATAAGGTCAGCGAGAAGCCGCTTGGCTGCGACGACCCAGGGCGAGCCGGGGCCCACGACTTTCACGTATCTTGAAATGGTTTTGGTGCCATAGGCCACGGCGGCAATGGCCTGGGCGCCACCTGCCTTATAGACCTTGCTCACACCGGCGGCGCGGGCGGCCACGAGTGTTGCAGCATCAATATTTCCATCGGGACCGGGCGGCGTTATTATGCAAATGTTTTCGACGCCAGCGACGGTGGCCGGAATACAGGTCATCAGAACGGTGCTCGGGAAGGCGCCCTTGCCGCGGGGAATGTAGCAAGCGACGGAGGCGATGGGCGTGGTGCGGTCACCGGCATGAAGGCCGGGACGGACTTCCGCGCTCCAGGATTCTTCGGGTTTTTGCAACTCGTGGAATTTGCGGATATTGGCGGCGGCGAAGATGATGGCGTCTCTAACGTCTGTTTCCAGTTCGCCGTGGGCGCGATCAAAATCTTCCGGAGTTGCCGCAATTGCGGTTTCATCGACGAGAGCTCCGTCAAATTGTTCGGCAAAGCGCGACAGTGCCTTGTCACCTTCCATCCGTACGGCCTCGACGATGGGCATTACTTTTTCGAGGAAGGGACCCAAATCGCTTTCGGTGCGCTTGAGAAGTGTGGCGCGTTCGGCGGCTGTCAGATCTGACAGGGTAAGGTAGTTGATGTGTGACGTCATGAACGTCTCTTAATTCCCCGAATGGTTGGTGATCGAGACATAGGTTTCATCTTCCTGACCGTCGCGTTCGAATTTCAGGAAGTCATAATAGCCGCAGTGGCCCTCACCAGGGAACACGCGACAGGTGGAGGGCCTCGCATGATATATCGTGCAGCGGCGTTCCTTGGTGTCAAAGAACTGGCAGATCTTGCCATAGATCTCGTCTTTCTGGCGGCGCATGATGCGCTTGTAGCCATGGGCCTTCTTGAAGAATTTCTTCTCGGCCTTGGCGAGCGGCATATCAAAATGCTGGGCGATGCGCTCG
>JACMJT010000124.1 GCA_014380505.1 Hyphomicrobiales bacterium
CAATCCTTGGGACCTGTCGAAAACTCCGGGCGGTTCGTCAGGTGGATCGTCGGCCGCCGTGGCAGCGGGGTATGCTCCGCTGGCGCTCGGCACCGATGGCGGCGGCTCGATCCGGATCCCCGCCGGTTTTACCGGCATCTTCGGCCTCAAGCCCTCCTTCGGCCGCGTGCCTGCCTGGCCTCTCTCACCCTTCGGCACCGTAGCCCATGTCGGTCCCATGACCCGCGAGGTGGCCGATGCCGCCCTCATGATGAAGGTGATCGCCAGGCCAGATGCCCGCGACTGGCATTCCCTGCCCTTCGACAATCATGATTATACCGCGAAACTCAACAAGGGCGTCAAAGGCCTCCGCATCGCCTACTCTCCGCGCCTTGGCTACGCCGATGTCGATCCAGAGATCGCCAAGCTGGTGAAGACGGCGGTGAAGGTCCTGGCCTCGCTGGGCGCCCATGTGGAAGAAGCCGATCCCGGCTTCGATGATCCCGCCGCCTGTTTCCGGATTCTGTGGTGGTCCGGCGCCCGGGCACTCGCAGGCCAATTGTCGAAAGACCAGAAGAAGCTCCTCGACCCGGGCCTCGCCGATGTGGTGGAGCAATCCATGTCGATCAGCCTTGATGATTATCTTGACGCCGTTAAACAGCGCGGCGCGCTCGGCATCAAAATGCGAACCTTCATGGAGCGCTACGATCTGTTGCTCACCCCAACGCTGCCCATACCTGCCTTCGAGGCAGGTATGCTGTCTCCGATGGATGACGGCACCGGAAAATGGGTGACCTGGACACCCTTTTCATATCCGTTCAACTTGACGCAACAGCCAGCGGCCAGCGTGCCCTGCGGGTTCACAGAATCGGGCCTTCCCGCCGGCCTTCATGCCGTAGGCCGTATGTTCGATGATGCAACGGTGCTTCGCGCCTGCCACGCCTATGAGCGGGCGGCGGGATGGATCAGCCGGCGCCCGCGCCTCGTTCAGGCTGCGTGAGTGTGGCTTTCGAGCTTGGTGATTTCGTCTTTTATCTTGAGTTTCCGGCGCTTTATCTCAGCGATTTCAGAATCCGATGAAGCCGGGTGGGCCATGGCTTCGGCCAACTCGGCCTCAAGGGCCTTATGTTTGGCGGGAAGCTCACTGAGATGCGCTTGAAGGCTCATGCATTCCTCCATTCAAGAGATGTGAACGACGGGTATGATGACACAGACTTGGGGACTTGTCGAACGCCGGACAAGGGCATAGTGGAGAAGTTGAAGACGCGGGCGGTTGCATTGTAGCGGCGGGGGCCAAGGTGAAACTGGACACATTGCAGGAACTCGCCATGCGGGCGAAGCTGCAAAATATGTTGCAGCAGCACCGCGACCTCGATACCGCGATCCTCTCCCTGGAAGAAACCGGCACCGGCGACCAGTTGCAGCTTCGCCGCCTGAAGAAAATGAAGCTCGACCTCAAGGATAAAATCCAGCAGATCGAGAACATGCTCATCCCCGACATCATCGCATAGGACGCCCATGGCGAAAAACACACCCGCCGTCGCCATCCTCATGGGCAGCCAGTCCGATTGGCCGACCATGAAACATGCCGCCGATACGCTGGCCGAGTTGGGCGTTGCCCACGAGGCGCGCATCGTCTCGGCCCATCGCACGCCCCAGCGCCTCTACGACTTTGCCAAGGGCGCCAAGGCGGAGGGCTTCAAAGTGATTATCGCGGGTGCCGGCGGTGCCGCGCATCTCCCAGGCATGACGGCCTCGATGACGCCGCTCCCGGTGTTCGGCGTACCCATCGAATCGAAGGCGCTGTCGGGTCAGGATTCACTTCTTTCCATCGTGCAGATGCCGGCGGGAATTCCGGTGGGCACGCTCGCCATCGGCAAACCGGGAGCCATCAATGCCGCCCTGCTCGCGGCCAGCGTTCTCGCCCTTTCCGATTTGGGATTGGCGGAACGGCTTGAAAGCTGGCGCGCGAAGCAGACCGCCGCCGTCGCCGACCATCCGAAAGACGATGCCTGATGCAGCTTTCCAGGCCGCTTGCCCCCGGCTCCACCATCGGCATTCTCGGCGGCGGCCAACTCGGCCGCATGCTGGCATTGGCGGCAGCCCGCCTTGGCTTCAAGTGCCACATCTATGCGCCCGAGGCAGATAGCCCCGCCTTTCAGGTCTCCGCCGCCCACACCGTCGGCGCCTACACGGATTTTGCAGCACTTGGGCGCTTCGCCAAGGCCGTCGATGTCGTCACCTATGAATTCGAGAATGTCCCGGGCGAAACGGCGGCGTTTTTGGAAGGCCGCGTTCCGCTGAGCCCAAGCGCCGCAGCGCTCCGCATCGCGCAAGACCGCGTTGATGAAAAGACCTTTATCGCCGGACTGGGAATTGCCGTGGCCCCCTTCGCCACCGTTGCCGACGAGCCAGGTTTGGAAGCGGCGATCACAAGGATCGGGCGGCCCGCCATTCTCAAAACCAGACGCTTTGGCTACGACGGCAAGGGCCAGACCAAAATCGAAACAGGCACCAGCACCGCCGCCGCCTGGGCCGAAATCGGCAAGGCTCCTGCTATCCTAGAAGGCTACGTAAACTTCGATATGGAAATCTCGGTGATCGCCGCGCGCGGGCGTGATGGCTCCATCGCCGTCTACGACGTTCCCGAGAACCGGCACGAGAACCACATTCTCCACACCGCGACCGTGCCCGCCGCCATTGCTCCCGAAACTGCCGAGGACGCCCGCGCCATCGGTAGCCGCATCATCGCCGCCCTCGACTATGTGGGCGTGATGGGCATCGAGATGTTCGTGGGCGAAAGCGGCCTCGTGGTCAACGAGATAGCGCCCCGCGTTCATAACTCCGGCCACTGGACCATGGATGCCTGCCATGTCTCCCAATTCGAACAGCACATCAGGGCGATTTGCGGCTGGCCGCTGGGCGGCACCGTTCGCCACTCCGATGTGGTGATGACCAATCTTCTGGGTGACGATGCCGATACATGGGCAAGCCTCGCGGCGGATCCCAACGCCATCATCCATCTCTACGGCAAGGTGGAAGCCAGGCGCGGCCGCAAAATGGGTCACGTTAACCGCCTCACCCCTCGACAGGCTTGACCGGCTGTGCTATGCCGCCGCCACTTTTTTCCAGTCAACCATCCGACGATATCCGAGGTATTGCTTGCAAGTCGTAGTCCGTGACAACAACGTCGATCAGGCCCTCAAGGTGCTCAAGAAAAAGATGCAGCGCGAGGGCATCTTCCGCGAGATGAAACTGCGCGGTCACTATGAGAAGCCCTCCGAGAAGAGGGTTCGCGAAAAGGCCGAAGCTGTGCGTCGCGCCCGCAAGCTGCAAAGGAAAAAGCTGCAGCGCGAAGGCCTGCTTCCCATGCCGAAGAAGGTCGAATTGCCGGGCCGAGGCCCTCGCGGGCCGCAATAGACCCTAGAGGCCGCAATGACTTGTGTTCTGAGCCTTATCGGTGCCCCTTCAAGCGCCGGTGCCTACGCGCCCGGACAAGAGAAAGCTCCAGCTGCATTCCGGCGCCACGGGCTCGTTCCGGCGCTGACCCAAACGGGCGGCCAAGTGCGTGATCGCGGCGACGTGGCGGGCTTCCGCTGGCGGCCTGACCCGGAGCGGCCTAAGGCCATGAACCTTGACGCCGTCCAGCGCACGGCCACGGCTGTGGCGGAACACGTCGCGGATGCCATGTCTGCCAACGAAACCGTGCTGGTGCTCGGCGGTGATTGCACCGTCGAGCTTGGAACCGTGGCGGGAGTCCTGCGCGACGGGGATTCAGCCGGACTCATTTACATCGATTTCGACACCGACCTGAACACTCCGCAAGCCAGCGACGGCGCTCTCGACTGGACAGGTGTCGCTCATCTCCTCGACCTGCCCGGCGTGGCGGCGGAGCTCAGCGGCCTTGGCCCTCGCCGCCCGATGCTGCGACCCGCCGACATTCTGTTCTTTGGCGTCGATAACATCACCCCCGGTGAGGCCAAGACAATCACCAGACTCAACTTGGAGTCGATCAGGTTGGCGGACGTCAAAGCCGATCCGGCCAGTGCGGCAAGACGAGCGGTGGCATGGGGCGCCCGTTACAAGCGGCTGCTCATCCATCTCGATGTGGACGTGCTCGCGTTTGCCAGCTTTCCCATCGCAGAAAACGTGCGGCGCTGCGAAGGCTTGAGCTTCGAGCAACTGTCCGTAGCGCTTGCGCCCCTGCTCTCCGCCCCGAATTGGCGCGCCTTGACGCTCACCGAGGTCAATCCCGACCACGCCCCCGATGAGACGGAAACATTCCGCCGCCTGATCGGAATGCTGTGCGAAGTCTTGCCGGTTTAAGCTACTCCGTCGCCACGAGCTTGCCGGTGAACATCACCGGCCCCGTCGGCTGGCCGGTGGGAGA
>JACMJT010000125.1 GCA_014380505.1 Hyphomicrobiales bacterium
ATCAAATCGGGGCACAAGCGCCGGGACCGGAGACGTGGCCGAGTGGCTGAAGGCAACGGTTTGCTAAATCGTCATACGTGTTACAGCGTATCGAGGGTTCGAATCCCTCCGTCTCCGCCAAAGAACTCCGGCTCAGTGCATGAAAACAGGGAAGTGGATCGGCCGTGGTGTCCAGGACCAAAAGGTCGAAAAGCTAACGCGCCGGCGGCGCGGCTGATCACGTGCTATCGCGCAAGGTTTCCAATAGTGAGTGGCGGTGACGGATACTATTGTACCTTCCGGACATCGGTCAGTTCACCGCTCGCCGCGTTTAGTTTAATGACATACGACTTGCCATCGCGCGACGCATCGAACGCATAAACTCGACCCGTGCAGTCGGAGGGCTTGATGGCGCTGAAGCCATAACCACTGATAATTGTGCCGGCCTTGTCACAGGACAGTGCGGCTTGTGATTTCGGCTTGGCTTTTTCGAGAGCTGGTTTGGACCTTTCGATAGAGAGTTTGGGCTTCTCGCCGCCAGTGGATTTCAGCAATACCGCTTTCTTGCGTGCCGGTGACTGTACCTTCAGAGCCTTTTTCTTGGGACTCTGCAGTTTGCGTGTCGGTGGCTCATCGTCTGGGTTGTAATTTATTTTCTCAAAGTCGCCACCATAAAACTCTTCAGGCTCCACACAGCCGTAGAGCCAGTGGTTTCTCGAACGATTGCGCGCGTCCTTTTTCACGTTACACGCCACAATCCCCAACGCGTTGGCATGAAGATTTCCACCGGTCCAATTACCAATGCGGACGCTCACACCCGTGTTGATCCCCTTACTGTGTCCGATTGCGGCGTTCTTGCCTGACAGACCGCCCAGCCCGCCACCAAGGCCACCACCGAGACCGCCGCCGAGACCGCCACCAAGACCGCCACCGAGGCCGCCACCTAGACCGCCACCCAGCCCGCCACCAAGACCGCCACCTAGACCGCCGATGCCACCTCCACGATCAAGTGCGCTTGCCGGATAGGTAAAAATCACGCCTGCGACGCATAACGCTGCCGCAGCCGTTGACCATTTAAGATTGAAAATCATTAAGTTACTCCCACTCACATGCGAGCAACCAACGCACGATGTAGCATTTGTCGCTGTGGGCAGCTCGCCTCAACCTTAACGTCCGTAGAGAGGGCGGGGTTCCGTCTTCCCGGCCACTCTTGAGACGCAACGGTGTCTGGATAGGCGGATCCTGCGGCTGGAACCCTAACCGGCGTGGCGCGTTATGGATCAAAGAGGACGACCGTCATGCGAACTTTTATTGGAATGATTCTGGGCTGCTTGCTGACCATAGCCGCTGTGTATGTTCACGATTCGATGGCAACGTCGACAGTCGCCATTGGCGAAACCGCCGGCACCTCCCGCGCAATCGTGAACTGGGATGTTGCCGAAAGAGAGTGGGGCGAGGTCAAGGAAAACCTGAATACAGCTTGGCTGAAGTTGAAAGCCAACATTGGTTAGCGTCGTTCCTGGTTAGCGAATCGGTCTGTTTGCGGTAATTGACTCCTGCGCCTTCTCCACCTTACAAATATGCGGGGAACGGAGGATCTACCATGAGCAAACGAGTCCTGACTTTATTGGCGTCCATCACGGTTCTCTCTGGAGCCGTATTCGCCGGGCCGGCCAGCGCTGAAACACCGCGCAAATCTTATCAAAAACTTTCGACGTCGGGTGTCACGCTCAAAAAGAAGAGCGGGTACTGGATCGAATGCCGGTATACGGGGCTCGGCCAGGTTTGCGATTATGTTTACGCGAGGGTGAAAGGCGCACCGGGCGCCAAGGCCAAGCTGCAGCGTATCAAAGTCAAAGATGGCACCCTCAAAAAGAGAAACGACTACTGGATCGAATGCCGGTACACGGGGCTCGGCCAGGTTTGCGACTACGTTTACGCGAAGCCTAAGTCTTAGCCCGCGCGAGATTTTGACCCTGCGGCGGCGGATTACGCTGGGTGCCGCATATTTGCAACAATCGGGATAAAACACGCCCCATTGCGGACGCAGTTGTGGCGATTTCGCCTGGTTCCGGTTATCGTAAGTTTATCGTAGCAGGTTTGAGGGGAATTCGGTCATGGTCAGCAAAAATGTTCTTTATGCGTTTTCGGCAATAGCATTGCTGGGAATATCAGCGCCCGCCCTGGCGGCCGACGTCAGCGTCGAAGAACCAATGAGCCCGTTCTCGGCCGAGGCGGAAGCATGGGCCGGCTGGCTGTTTCTGGAAAGTCCAAAAGACAATGTTGTGCCTGATGAAGAGGATACCTTTGTCTATGGCGGCGATGCCCGGGCCCGGCTTGATCTGTTCGATGTGTTGTCCGTGCAAGGCGATGTATCGATTGAGGAGACCGACGAGAACAATGGGCAAGACTACTATCAGGGCGGCTGGATGGCCGGGGGCCATTTGAACTGGACCGATCAGGAATCGGGGCTTTTGGGCATCTTCGGCGGCGTCGGCACGGGCGAAAGCGACGAAGAGGATACGGATTTCTGGTTCGTCGGCGGCGAAGGCCAGATGTATTTCGACATGTCCACTCTCTATGTCCAGGGCGGCTATTTCGACGCCGAAGTTGACGGCCCCGACAAGATAGATGCTTTCCACGATGCGTTTTTCGGCCGCATCGTCGGGCGCCATTTCTTCAGTCCCGACAGCCGGCTCCAGGCGGAGTTCTCCTACGCCAACGGCGATCAGGACGATGACGACAAGAGCATGGATATTTTCGGCTGGGGTGCGCGCTACGACCATCAGATCTTCGAAAGCATCGGGCTTTTCGCGGCTTACGACGGAGGCTATTACGACAACGGAAGCGGAACCGATACGGGATCGTACTACGAACATGTCGCGCGCGGCGGCGTTTCGATTTCCTTCGGCCGTCCCGACATGCTGGAGGCGGACAGGAGCGGCCCCAATCTGGACATGCCTTGGGTCACCCATTGGGCGGCCAGCGGAAATATTGTCGACTAATTAAAGGCCACAGGCGGCCTCACCTTTTTATATGGGGGCGATTGGAGCATAAAAAGCCGTTTGTCAGACCTGACAGACGGCTTTTTACCTTGGCCGAACACGCCCACCCGGAGAGTCCCCATGGCATTCGAAGATTTGAAAGCGCAGATCAGCCTGCTGGTCGGCCAGATCAACAACCAGCCGGAAGACGTTCATGAACTCTATGAACTGCTGCATCAGAAACTGAACGAATTCCGCGCCACCGGCCAGGCGCTGCCGGAAGATCTGGTGGAGCTTGAGCAGCGCATGCTGAAGGAATTTCCGAAGACATGAAATTGCAGGGCGTGATCGCGGCGATTGTTACGCCGCTCGATGGCAAGCGCGAACCCGACGCCAAGGCGTTTTACGATTTGGCATCATGGCTATTGGCGAACGGTTGCGACGGCCTGAATGTCCTGGGCACCACGGGGGAAGCTACGTCGTTTTCCGTCGAACAGAGAATGAAGCTCATGAAAGCCGCGGCAGCATCGGGGCTGCCGATGGCCCGAATGATGGTGGGAACCGGTGCCGCGGCCGTGCAGGATGCGGTGACACTCGCCCGGCAGGCCGCCGATTGCGGCTTTGCGGGCGCGCTGGTTGTGCCGCAATTTTATTACAAGAACGTGCCCGAAGACGGGGTTATGCGATACATCGAGGCAATCGTCGAAGCGACGCGGACGACACAAATTCCGCTTTACCTCTATCACTACCCCGCCATGTCGGGCGTTCCCTACACCGCCGCCCTGGTGAAACGGCTGATAGATCGCTTCGGCGAACGCATCGCCGGTTTGAAGGATTCCTCCGGCGATCTCGACTATGCCCGGACTGTAGCCAAAATTTCCAGCCGGTTCGCCGTATTCCCCGGCAGCGAGGCGAGCCTCGGCGAAGCGCGGAGCGGGGTGTTCGCCGGCTGCATTTCAGCAACCGCCAATGTGACAAGCGCCTTTTGCGCGCGGGCCTTCCATCAAGGCGATGACACGGCGCTCGCGGCTGCGGTGCGCATCCGCAAACTTCTGGAGAGCAAACCCTTCGTGCCGGGTGTCAAGGCGCTGCTGTCGCGCATCCGCAATCTGCCGGCGCTGGCGGAAGTCCTGCCGCCTTTCATGCCGCTCACGGAAGCCGAAACCGCTTCGCTGTTCCAAGCCTATGGGAAGATCGTTAGCGAGCCTTGATCCACATGGGCGTAAGCGATGTGATCTCGGGCGGCCCGGCCAGCAGCGGTTCCACTTCTTTCAGGTATGCGGCGTAACTATCTGTTTTGAGGAAATCCTGGGAGGCCGCCAGATCGGTGTATTGCTGAAAGGCGCAGATCGAATCTGGGTCGTTGTTGTCGAAGTTATAAAAATACGCTTCGTGCCCCGGATTGCCGGCGATGGCGGGACGCATGTGGCGCTCCCAAACCTTGCGCACTTCATCGCGTTTTCCAGGCTTGGTCTTGTGTCTTACGAAGAGGGCAGCTTTGCTCATGGACGCGTTATACACATTACCGCTGGCTCTCCACCAGCCGCTCGACAACGGCGGGCATCACGTCGGCTTCGGCATTGGCGAAGGCGATGCGCAGGTAATCCTCCTGGTCGGGACCGAACATGGAGCCGGGGAGGCACAGGAGATCGTGCTCGCCCGCCAGCCGCTTTGCCACATCCTTCGCCGTTTGCCCGCTGAAGGGATGTTTCACATAGGCGAAAAAAGCGCCGGCGCCGATCAAGCGGTAGGCAAGGCCCGGGTGCTTGAACGCCGTGGTGATGGCTTCGGTGCGCGCCAGTATCACGGCGGCCTTTTCACGCTTCCAGCCCTCGAGGTGCTGGAGGCCGAAGAGGGCGGCGCGCTGGGAGATATGGGGCGCGCTGATCGCCACGCAATCGAGGACCTTCTCCACTTCGGCGAGAAAGCGTGGCCCCGCCACGATCGAACCCACGCGGTAGCCCGTTATCGCGAAGGCTTTGGAGAAACTGTAGAGCTGGATGAACGTGTCTTCCCAGCCGGGCCGTGACAGAAGATCGTGGAGCGGCGCTGGAGCTTTACGAAAATCCTTGTAGGTCTCGTCGATGATGAGGGCAATGCCGCGCGCCCGGGCGAGATCGTAGAACGCTCCGATCACTTCGGGCGGATAGACCGAGCCCGTGGGATTGTTGGGCGAGCACAGCATGATGGCGCGGGTGCGGGCATCGATGGCCGCTGCCACCGTGGCCACGTTGGGCCACGGTCCTTCATCCGTCAGGCCCGGCACGAACCGCGGCTCGATCCCCAGCATGCCCAGCCACATGTTGTGATTGAAGTAGTATGGCACCGGCAGGATGATATTGTCGCCCGCCTGCGCCAGCGCCATCAGTGAAGCGCAGAAGGCTTGATTGCAGCCCGCGGTGATCGCAACATTTTCCGGTGCCACCTTGCCTTGGTAATCCTGCGCCATGTGGGTGGCATGGGCGGCCCGCAAGGGGGCGATGCCCAGAATGTCGGTATAGAGGCTGGTTTCGGGCTCCCGGGCAACGCGGGCAACCTCCTCCTGCAAGGCGTCGGCCGGCGGATAGCTCGGCACCGCCTGGGAGAGATCGAGCAAGGCCCGGTTGCGAAGGGACTCGGGCTTGATCCATGTCACCGCTTCGGTGGCCGGCGGGGTTTCGACAAGGGCTACGGCGGCATTGACGGGGTATGGCATTCTGGGGCACCAAGTCTTTCCATTTTGAAACGCGGGCGAACATGCCGGTCGGGCGGTAAAGGTGCAAGCATGAAAGCAATCAGGATCGAACAGACCGGCGGCCCCTCGGTGATGCGGCTCGCCGATGTCGAGGTGGGCCCGCCCAAGGCCGGGGAAATCCGCGTGCGCCACACGGCGATCGGCCTCAACTATATCGACACCTATCACCGCTCCGGGCTTTATCCCCAACCGATGCCCAGTGGCATCGGGCTTGAGGCCGCGGGCGTGGTCGAGGAATTGGGCGAGGGCGTCAAGGGTCTCAAGGTCGGCGACCGCATCGCCTATGGTACCGGCCCCATCGGCGCCTATGCCGAGGCTCGCAACCTGCCCGCCAACCGTGTCATCAAAATCCCGAAAGCGATTTCCGATGAGACGGCGGCCGGCATGATGCTCAAGGGCATGACCGCGCGCTATCTGCTGCG
>JACMJT010000126.1 GCA_014380505.1 Hyphomicrobiales bacterium
CCGGAAGCGGTGGGTGAGGGGGCTTTTCGCAGAGGTCTCTCACCGGAGCGGGGTTATGCCCTATCCATGATTGCCATCCCTCACCCGGCACGCTTGGCGCGCCAGAAGCGCCAGCAGCCACAAAGTCGCTTACGCCCGGGCGCATCGATCCGAGCGCGGGCTACAGCCGCAATTCGTACAAATTGATGAAAACAAAGAGTTAAGGCGCGAGCACGTTACAAGCAAATGTGTCGTGCACATTGGCGAGTGCCCGCTCAGGCGCGCTAGCCCTCGCGCCAACGCCCTACGCCCTCAGCAGTCAGGAACGCACGGTCCGTGCCTTCGAGCCGCAAGGCGGTGAGCCGCCCCGAAAAGAAGCTCCCGGTGTCGATGCCGATGCGGTTTGGCAGCACCTCCGGTTCGACCACAGGCGTGTGGCCATGCACGATGATCCGCCCGAAGCTGCCGCGATGCTGGAGGAATTTCTCGCGGATGAAGAGGCAATCCGCCTCGGTCTGTTTGGCGAGCGGCACGCCGGGCCGCACCCCGGCATGGACGAAAAAATAGTCTCCCACTTCGATCGTCATCGCCAGACCGCGCAGGAAAGCCAGATGCGTTTCCGGCAAAGCCTCGCGCAGCTGATC
Source organism: Hyphomicrobiales bacterium (assembly GCA_014380505.1). Next base: position 624 of record JACMJT010000126.1, read on the forward strand.
CAAAAGGGTTTCCGCGTCCGCTGGAAACGGGGTGTCGACACCATAGGATTGCAACGTTGTGAGACCGCCATTGGCCGCCCAATTCCCGAACATCTCCGGGCCCTCCAGGCAGCGCAGCATGATGGCTTCATGATTGCCGCGCAGGCAATGCGTGGCCAGCCCGCCCGGAAGGCCCTGCACGAGCCTCTCGATGACGCCGCGACTTTCATGCCCCCGGTCGATATAGTCGCCGAGGAAGATCACCCGGGTGCGGGGGCAAGGAAATGCCGACTCATACGCCGCGATCATGCTCAGCAGGCGTTCCAGCAAATCGAGCCTGCCATGGATGTCGCCCACGGCATAAACCCTCTCCCCCGGCGGTACGCTCGCATTATTTGCCGACATGGTGAACATTACTGACGTCCTCGCAATGCTTGGTGAACCTATACAATCCCTTACCATCGGCGACTTTTCACGTCCCATTCTCGGCCGTGGAGCCAGATACGGCAGTGGCGCAAGCGCCTTTACCAGGACGCAGGCGCGCGTCCCGATGGACACACAATCAAAATTTTGGCAATATCCGCCAGCTTATTAGGTGAGTAGGCACGCCGCCTTTTGTCAGGCCGATGCGATGGCGTGACAGCAACAGTGATATAGTGCGGCACGGCGCGAACCCAACGGTCTTCCGAGAAGAGAAATTCAGGCCCGGCGCCTCTTTTGTTTGCACAAGGGGCGTTAGATCCCGCCACCGTAGGAAGGAAAGAGGGAAGCATGCTTCGGCTAGGTAAGCCATTTGTATTCCTGGCTCTGCTTGGCCTCGCCATGTCCGCTTCCTCGCAGGCGCAGCAGCGCGCGCAACCTGACCCCTATGTCGCCGCCAGCGCATGGACGCTCGGTATCATGACCGGCACCATCGAGGGTACCTCGCTGCGCATGGTCAACGATATGGCCATCGCGCTGAATGACGGGCCCAATTTGCGCATCGTGCCGATGGTTGGCGAAAGCTCGATCCGCAATGTCACAGATTTAACCTATCTCAAGGGCGTTGACGTGGCGGTGGTGCAGTCCGACGTTCTGTCGCATTTGCGGCGCACGAAGATGATACCGGGGATCGAGGATCAGCTTCAATATGTCGCCAAGCTGCATTCCGAGGAATTCCATGTTCTGTCGCGGATGAAATATCTGTGCCTTGCCGACCTGACGGGGCGCAAGGTCAATTTCGGCCCGGCGGGCAGCGGCAGCGCGGTGACAGCACAAGCGGTTTTCGAGGCCAGCAAGGTGCTGGTGGAACCGCAATATCTCGATCAGGCGACAGCGGTCGAGAAGCTGCGGAAAGGCGAGCTCGATGCGAGCGTATTCGTGTCCGGCAAGCCATCTGTCGCCTTTGATTCGATTCGATTCACCGAAGGTGTGCATTTTTTGGACGTTGAATTCGTCGAGGGGCTGCAGCGGGACTATCTGCCGGCGATCATGACGCATGACGATTATCCCGAGTTGATCGCTCCCAATGAAACCGTCAGCACCATCGCCGTGAGTGCTGTAATGGCCGTTTATAAGACTTTGCCAAAGACCGAGCGCTACCAGAAGCTTGAGCGTTTCATCGATCGCTTCTTCACCAAATACGAACAATTCCGGGACCGGCCCTATCATCCAAAATGGCAGGAAGTGACGCTTTCGGCCCCGGTAACGGGATGGACGCGC
>JACMJT010000127.1 GCA_014380505.1 Hyphomicrobiales bacterium
CGTCTATGAGAATGACGTCCGGTTTCCGTAAGATCAGGTCGATCATTTGGGAGATTTGCGCACTGACGGAATTGTCGCCGTTGAGCACGATGTAATCGGAAATCAGCCCGTCTTTCTTCGCCTGATTGGCGGCCTTGCGGAAGGCATCCACCATTTGATGCCGCCAGTTGTTGCCGTAATAGGCATTGGAGAGTGCTATGACCGGCGGCTTCGCAGCGGCGGTTGATGGCGTCAGCAGCGCAATCGCCAATGCTGCCGCGGCGCCGGCCCATGTGGAGGGCAGCCGGAACGCCAATCTACTTGACCATCATGCGTATGTGAGCCAGGCCGTCGGCCAGCGCCCGCTGGAGAAGAAGGTGGTCGATACCGTAGGCGATGATGCGGAACCCCTTGGCCAGATAGGTTTGCGCCCACACCTCGTCCGCCGCCATCATGCCCGGCACCTTGCCGTGCCGCTTGGCCGCCTGGACGATGGTATCGACCGCAAGCAAATAATCCGGGTGCTCGAACTGGCCGGGAATGCCCATGAAATTGGTGAGATCGAAGTGACCCATCCACACGACGTCAATTCCGTCCACGGCCGCGATCTCGTCGACGGATGCAACGCCGGCAGCGGTTTCCACCAGGGCGATCACCAGTGTGCGCTCATTGGCCGTCGCCATCTTGTTGGGTACGGAGCCCCCCTGGTAATCGTCATGCGCGACGTTGAAAGCCGCACCACGCCGCCCTGCCGGCGGGTAGCGGGTCGCGGATACAATTTCGCGCGCCTGCGCCGCGGACTCGACCATCGGGACCATGATACCCATCGCACCCATATCCAGGCAGCGCGCGATGAAGTGGTATTGCAAGGCTGGGACCCGGACCATGGGAACAAGGCCGATGCCCCGGCAGGCCGCGATTTGGCCCTTGAGCGTCTCGATGGTTACGCCGGAATGCTCCATGTCAAACAGGATGAATTCCGCCCCGGCCGCCTTTGCTATCTGCGGCATACCGGGGGTGAAGAATTCAAAGACCATGGTTCCGAAAACATGCTTGCCGGCGCGCAAGTCGGACTTGACCTGATTTGTCCTCATCGACAGTCCCCCATGATCTCAATGCGCCCGACGGCGGATAATGCTGATTGGAGAGGTGTTGCTATCCCAGTTCGGATGATCGGCCATACTTGCTCGAATTCGGCATTTTCGGCAACATGGCGCGAGAGACCGGCTGCTCAAGAACATGCCGCATAGCAGCAAAAACAGAAGCGACTTGAACGGGGTGGGTGATGCTTTTTGTGATCCTGGTCGATTTCCACCTCAAATCGGGTGCGGGATCGGAATTCCGGCGTATGATCGACGAAAACGCGGACGCTTCCGTCAGAACCGAACCAGGATGCCTACAATTCGATGTTCTCGAGCCCGAAGGCGAGGGCGATCGCGTGCTGCTCTACGAGATCTATTCCGACAGAGCGGCGTTCGACGCGCATCTGCGAACCGAGCATTTCCGGGTATTTGCCGGTGCGAGCGAAAGCTTGATCCTGCAAAAGACGGTTAC
>JACMJT010000128.1 GCA_014380505.1 Hyphomicrobiales bacterium
CGGTCATCGCGGCGGAGAATGCCGAGCAGACGCGCTGGTTCCTCGCCGCCTTCCCTGAGTTCAAGGAGAAGCCGTGGCGCGAAGCCTGGCCGTCATCCGTCGGCGAGCCGATCGCTTCGGGCGCCGATGGGCACGCATTGCAGCTGACGCCGCATCGCCACGGCACGGATGGCTTTTATATCAGCATATTGGAGCGATCGGCTTAGCAGCGGCGTTAAAGCTGTATCACTTTTGCGGTTCCGCCCAAAATTGGGCAGTTCCGCCGCAATCTCGCCGTGCTGCTTGTGTTGGGTGACCCGGCCGTCCAGCCGGCGGCTTTCCGGCGTTGCGAAAACGGAGCTTGAGTCTACGGTCAAGAATTTGTTACATACCGCTCCTATTATCCACGCCGTCAATGCCAGCTTCGGCTCCTTCCAGTTCCGACGGAATTAATCAACAGCGAGTTCACAGATGGGTTTTATCAAGACTCTTTTAGGTATCGTCATTCTCGTGGCGATTATTGTATTCGGCTATTGGCTGTATGCGACCTACACGATCGCATCGGCCAACGACGAAATTTGGGTGCAAGTTAACAGCAGAATGCCTGATCCGCTGCGCAAATGGGCCTGTGGTGAAGTCAACGGGCGCATCGGCCGCAGCGCGCAAGCTCCGACAGGCTGCCTGGATGCCTGGGGCGCAACCAACTAAACAATCGTCGAACAATCAGGCCGGCGGCGGCGCAAAGACCGGAATGCGGTCATTGACCTTGCGCCGGTCGCCTTGCCGTTTTCAGGGCGGATGCGCGGGTAAGCCCGTTGTATCCGCCCTGGCCCTCCCGGCAGGGTGATTCAATTCACCGCATAGCGTAATGGTGCGAAGCGGATTCTGAATGCCTCATTGAGATGGAGACATTCAATGAGCACCGGCACACTGTTTGAAGCGCTTCAGCGCATTCCGGATCATAGGACGAAGAAGGGGCGGCGTTTTCCGCTTTCGGCGATCGTGGCGATTTCGCTTGCTGCGATGCTTTCCGGGGCCAACGATTTGATGGCCATCTTTCGCTGGGGCAGGCGGCTGAGCCCCAAGGCTTTGCAAGCTCTCGGGGTTGACAAGAAGCGCAAGAAGGCGCCATGCCACGCGACGTATCACTATGTTTTTCAAGCGATTTCAGCCGATGACCTAGCCAGGGCGCTCGGGTGTCTCGTCACAAGCGAGGATGGTCTGGGACATGTCGCCATTGATGGGAAGAGACTGCGCGGGAGCCAGCACGGGACGAGCCCTGGCGTGCACATGCTGCATGGCTTTTCGACCAAGCTACAGGCGGCGGTCGGTTCGCTGGTGGTGCCTCCCGACAGCGGCGAATGTGTCGAGGCCCTCGAACTGATCAAGAGCCTGCCGCTCGAAGGCGCGGTGGTCACGGGCGATGCGGCCTTCACTTATCTGCCCATCGTGGAGGCGATCCGGCAACGCGGCGGCGATTATTTTCTCTTCGTCAAAGCCAACCAGCCGGACCTGCAATCCGAGCTCGCCAGGGCGTTCGGCGACATTCCCCCCTGCGGCGATGATCGCCGCTGTTCCGGGAGTGTCCGCCGAGCGGCGTGATCCCCCTGATCTTAAACGCGCGAAGACCGTTGAAAAAGGTCATGGCCGGATCGAAACGCGCCGGATCGCCGTGCGCACCAAGCTTCCCTCCCGACTCGATGAGAAATGGCCCGGCCTTACAGCGATTTGCAGGATCGAGCGTCGCCGCGAAATGAAAAC
>JACMJT010000129.1 GCA_014380505.1 Hyphomicrobiales bacterium
CGGGACAGGTGACAATCACCTTGGCGGAAACGATCTTCAGCAAAGCAAACCCCTTCCAGAAACCGGCCCATAGTAGCGGGAATTTGGGGGATTTTTGTCAAACCACGTGGTGCTCCTATTACGCAGTTGCGAAAGGATCGGCCCTGAAGTCGCGCTCGACATAGGTGAAGTAGTCGAAGTCGGCGGGCGCGGCCGTTCCTGCCATGTCCTGGCAGGCCATCCCCACAAAAGCGCCGGTGAAATTGGGCGATCCCGGCGTCTGGGCTTCGTCGGACAGGATGGACGCATCGAAGGTTTGGGGCAGGCGCTGCCAGGAGCCTGTGGCCAGCCGGTAGGCGAAGGTGAGCCGGGCCTCGTCGACCTCCACCCGCAACCCCATAGGGCCCTTGGGCAGCGCGATCGGCGCGGTGAAGTCGTCGCCCACCGGGGCATCCGGCAAAGCCGACATCACGCGGAGATGCTTGCCCTGAGTATCGTCGTGGGTGACATGCAGGTAATGAAATTTGTTGCCGCCGTAATAGCAGACCAGTCCGGCGGCTTGCTGGAAATGCGCCGGCTCGAAATCCAGAACGGTCTCTGCGCTAAAGCAATGGGATTGCTGGCGCCGCGCCACCAACGCCTGGGTGAACAGGCTGCCGATACTCTCGCGGCCATAGAGCCGCAAATGCCCCGGGCGGGCCGTCAGGCTGAAAATGGTCTCAGGGTAGGGCGTGCGTAACCACTGGAAATCTTTTCCCAGTTCCGGGGACTCGAAATCGTCGCGTTCTGGTGGGGCCGGGAAGGGGTGTTGCTTCACCTTCGGCGCCGGTGTGGTCAATTGCGGCACGCCCGCTTCGCCCTCGGTATAGAGCCAGCCATCGCGCCATTGCATTCTCTGGATCGCGGTCTCGCGTCCCAGAGTGCAGCGCCCGCGATTCCGCAAAGGGCGTCCGCACAGATACACAATGTAAGTCTCGCCCTCCGGCGTCTCCACCAGATCGGCATGACCGGTGCGTTGCAACGGCACATCCGGCCGATTGCGGGCGCTGATGATGGTGGTGTCGGGGTGCAGTTCATAGGGGCCCAGCAAATTCCGGGATCGCGCCATGGTGACGGCATGATTCCAGGAGGTGCCGCCTTCCGCTGTCAGCAGGTAATACCATCCATCGCGCTTGTAGAGATGCGGCGCTTCGGTCAGTCCCAGCGGCGTGCCCTTGAAAATATTCACCCGCTCGCCGGTCAGCTTCATCTCATTGCGCGAGTATTCCTGGGTGACAATTCCGGCGAAGCGGTTCTGTCCCGGCCGGTGATCCCACAGCATGTTGACCAACCATTTGCGGCCGTCGTCATCGTGAAACAAAGAAGGGTCGAAGCCGCTGCTGTTCATTGTAATCGGGTCGGACCAATCGCCATCGATGGTTTTTGACGTCACCATGTAATTGTGAAAGTCGCGCAGGCTCGCTCCCGCCGCGCCGCCGACCGAGGTGCGACCATAGCGCTTCACATCGGTGTAAATCAGGTAGAACCGGTCGCCGTCATGGCTGAGGCACGGAGCCCAGACGCCGCAGGAATCCGGGTCCCCCAGCATATTGAGCTGGCTGGCGCGCGTGAGCGGACGCGCCAGAAAACGCCAGTTTTTCAGGTCTTTGGAGTGATGAATCTGTATCCCCGGAAACCATTCGAAGGTCGAGGTGGCGATATAATAATCCTCGCCCACGCGGAGGATCGAGGGATCGGGATTGAAGCCCTTGAGGATGGGGTTTTTTATCTCAGGCATAGGCAGCAGGCTTTCTGATCACGGTCCAGGCGACAATGGCGGCGATGATGTCCAGCACCGCCAGCAAAACGAAAATCGGGGTATAGCCGATCTCATCGAGCCTTTGCCCCAGCTGATAAGTGAAGATGAGAATACCC
>JACMJT010000130.1 GCA_014380505.1 Hyphomicrobiales bacterium
CGCACCTCTTGCCGGCTACATTCCCTTGAGCGCCCTCGCGGCCATTCTTGTCGTGGTGGCCTGGAACATGGCCGAGCGCGCCGAATTCAAACTCCTGCTGGTGAATTCCAAGGCTGATGCGGTCGTTCTCCTCGCAACGTTCCTGCTGGTGATCTTTGTCGACCTGCCAACCGGCATCGTGGTGGGCGTGGTTCTGGGATGTCTCATGTTCATGCACCGCATGGCCGAGGCCATCGCCGTCGAGACCCATCACCATGCGGGCGGGGAACCGGATGCCGAATACAAGACCGAACCCGGCATCATCATCCACCGCATCTCCGGCGCATTTTTCTTTGGCGCGGCAAGTGCCGTGGCGGCAACCCTTGAGCGCATCAATGAAGTGCCCAAGGCGTTCATACTGGATTTTGCCCAGGTGCCCTTTGTGGATTCCTCCGCCGCCCATTCCCTGCGTGGTTTCCTTAACAAGGTGGCCAAACAGGGCGTGCCTGTCTATTTCACCGGGGCATCGCTGCATGTCCGCCGCGAACTTATTCGCAATGGCATCAAGAAGCCGGATGTGCGATATGGTCAGTCCATTGAAAGCTGCATCGCGGCCATAAAACAGGGCCTTGATTTTGACTCAAGCGATGAATAACCAGACAGGAAATTAGGGAGTTTTGGAATGTTGAAATCGAAGCTTTTGCGCGCCGTGGCCTGTGCCAGTGCGTTATTCCTCATGGCAGGATCTCACGCCCAGGCCGCGGACTGCGGAAACAATGGCTCTGGCTTTTCAGGCTTCATCAAGGCCTTTCACAAGGAGGCAGCCGCGCAAGGGATAGGCCGCGAAGCGCTTTCCGCTCTCGATAGCATCACCTACGATCCCGGCATCATCAAAAAGGACCGGGCCCAGAACATCTTCTCCCAGAGCTTTCTTGAATTCCAGGCCCGCATGATCACCGATTACCGGATCAAGCACGGGGCGGAACTGGTCCAGAAACACAAGGCAATCTTTGCCCGCGTCGAGAAAGAGTTTGGCGTACCTGCCCCTGTAATTGTTGCTTTCTGGGCCCTGGAAACCGATTTCGGCGGCAATATCGGCGATCTGCCGACGGTGCAGTCCCTTGCCACCCTGGCCTGGGATTGCCGCCGGCCTGAAAAATTCCGCCCGCAATTGATGGCGGCCCTTGAGCTTATCAATCGCGGCGATTTGCACCCCGATGAAATGCGCGGCGCCTGGGCTGGCGAAATCGGCCAGACGCAGTTCCTGCCCTATGACTACAATGAAAGTGCGGTCGACTTCGATGGCGACGGCAGGCGCGATCTGCGCGGCAGCATTCCCGATGTACTGGCGTCATCCGCCAATCTCCTGCGCAAGCATGGCTGGCAGCCCGGCCAGCCCTGGATGCAGGAAGTGCGCGTGCCGCGCGACATGCCGTGGGAAGAAGCCGATATCGCCATCCAGCATCCCCGCTCGCAATGGGCCAAGTGGGGCGTGAAAATGGCAAACGGAAAAGCCGTGAAAGCC
>JACMJT010000131.1 GCA_014380505.1 Hyphomicrobiales bacterium
TCTATGAGCGCGCGTCAGGCTCGCGCATGCATGCGGCCTATGTGCGGCCCGGCGGCGTCCACCAGGATCTGCCGCAAAAGCTCATCGACGATATCGGCCATTTCTGCGGCACGCATCCGAAAGTTCTCGACGATATCGAGGGCTTGCTCACCGAAAACCGCATCTTCAAGCAGCGCAATGTCGATATCGGCGTGGTATCGCTCAAGCAATGTTTTGAATGGGGGTTCTCGGGTGTGATGGTGCGGGGCTCGGGTGCGGCGTGGGATTTGCGCAAGGCCCAGCCCTATGAGTGCTATTCCGAAATGGACTTCGATATTCCCATCGGCAAGAACGGCGATAATTACGATCGCTACCTGATCCGCGTCCAGGAAATGCGCGAGTCCGTGAAGATCATGAAACATTGCGTAGAGAAACTCTCGGGTGCCGATGGGCAGGGGCCGATTTCATCGAAGGACGGCAAGGTGGTGCCGCCCAAGCGCGACGAGATGAAGCGTTCCATGGAAGCGTTGATCCATCACTTCAAGCTCTATACCGAAGGCTACAAGGTGCCGGCGGGCGAGGTTTATGCCGCGGTCGAAGCGCCCAAGGGCGAGTTCGGCGTCTATCTGGTGAGCGACGGTACCAACAAGCCCTACCGCTGCAAGATCAGGGCGCCGGGTTTCGCCCATTTGCAGGCCATGGATTTCATGTGCCGCGGCCACATGCTCGCCGACGTGTCGGCCGTGCTGGGCTCTCTCGATATTGTGTTCGGTGAGGTGGACAGGTGAGTGTTCGCCGTCTCGATCCCGTTCAGCCCGCAAGTTTCGCGTTCAGCGCGGAGAATCTGGCGTGGGCCAGGAAGGCTGTCGCCAACTATCCGGCGGGCAAGCAGGCGTCGGCTGTCATTCCGTTGCTCTGGCGGGCACAGGAGCAAAATCAAGGCTGGGTGACGCGGCCCGCTATCGAAGCTGTGGCCAAGCTCCTGGACATGGCTTACATCCGCGTGCTGGAAGTGGCGACCTTCTATACCATGTTCCAGCTCTCGCCGGTTGGAAGGAAGGCGCATATCCAGGTGTGCGGCACCACGCCCTGCATGTTGCGCGGCGCCGAGGAGCTGAAGAGAGTTTGCCAGCGCAAGATTCATCACGATCCGCATCATCTTTCGGCGGATGGCGACTTCTCGTGGGAGGAAGCTGAGTGCCTTGGCGCTTGCGTGAATGCTCCCATGGTGCAGGTCGGCAAGGACACCTATGAGGACCTGTCACCGGCGAGCTTCGAAAAACTGATCGACGATATTGCGGCGGGGAAGCCGGTGAAGCCCGGCCCGCAGATCAAGCGCCAGCTTTCCGCGCCCGAAGGCGGACCAACGACATTGACCGAAAAGTCCCTCTATTCGAGTGATCGTAAGTTCACTCGCCAGGAACCGCAAATTATCGCGCCGCCGAAACCGGTGGCCGAAATGAAGGCCGCCCCGATCACCAACCCGAAAGCACCGAAACCGATCAAGCTTCCGGAGCAAAAGATACAGCCGGCACGCAGGCTCAAACCGCCGACAAAGAAACCGAAAAAGTGAACCATGCTCGCTGACAAGGACCGCATCTTCACCAACCTCTATGGCCTGCATGATTGGGGCCTCGACGGGGCGCGGAAGCGCGGCTGCTGGGTGGATGTGAAGTCCTTCATCGGCAAGGGCCGCGACTGGATGGTGAACGAGGTGAAGGCGAGCGGCTTGCGGGGCCGGGGCGGCGCGGGTTTCCCCACCGGCCTCAAATGGTCGTTCATGCCGAAGCA
>JACMJT010000132.1 GCA_014380505.1 Hyphomicrobiales bacterium
CAACAAGTTTGATCCCACCTCGCCGTTCGGCGGCTACAAAGAGAGCGGGTTCGGTCGCGAGGGCGGTAGGCAGGGCCTCCTCGACTACTGCAAGCTCGCCTGAACGCTGCCATGGCCGAATCAAAGTTCATCACCGCGCCACTCCGGATCAGCACGATGCCGCCCGGCATCCCCTACATCATCGCGACCGAGGCGGCGGAGCGGTTCAGCTTCTACGGGATGCGCGCGATCCTCGTGGTTTTCATGACGCAGTATTTGCGCGATGCCTCCGGGGCGCTGGCCGTCATGACCGAGAACGAGGCCAACCAAAAGTACCATCTGTTCCTTTCGCTGGGATATTTCCTACCGGTGGTGGGAGCGATCTTCGCCGACGTTTTTTTTGGCAAGTACCGCACGATCTTCTGGCTTTCGCTGATCTACTGCGGCGGACACCTGGCGCTCTCACTGGACGAAACCCGCATGGGCCTGACCGTCGGCCTGGTGCTGGTGGCCATCGGCATGGGTGGCATCAAACCCTGCGTGTCGGCGATCGTGGGCGACCAGTTTGGCGCGGCCAACCAGCACCTGCTGTCGAAAGCGTTCGGCTGGTTCTATTTTTCGATCAACGCCGGTTCGATGATTTCCATCCCGCTCACGCCTCTGCTGTTGAAATACGCGGGTCCCGGCTGGGCCTTTGGTGTGCCGGGCATCTTGATGGGCATCGCGGCCGTCATCTTCTGGGCGGGCCGCTACAAGTTTGTCCATATTCCGCCGGGCGGGCGGTCGTTCTTCCGGGAGAACTTCAACCGCGAGGGCCTTTCCGCCATCGGCCGCATCGCACTCATTTACGTCTTTGTGGCGATCTTCTGGTCGCTGTGGGACCAGAGCGGCAGCGAGTGGGTCCTGCAGGCGGAGAAGATGGACCGGCAGGTCACGATCTTTGGGAGTACTTTCGAAATCCTCTCCGCCCAGATCCAGACGCTGAACAGCATCTTCATTCTCACGATGATTGTTGGCTGCAATTACGTGCTCTATCCGCTGATCAATCGCGTTTTTCCCCTCACTGAACTGCGCAAGATCGGACTCGGTCTGGTGGTGACCGCGGCTTCCTTCCTCATTGCCGCCTGGATCGAGTCGCAGATCACGGCAGGACTCAAGCCGAGCATCGCCTGGCAGGTCCCCGCCTTTCTATTGCTATCGACCGGGGAGGTCATGGTGTCTGTGACCGCATTGGAATTTGCCTACACGCAAGCACCCAAGCGCATGAAATCAATCGTCATGGTGCTCTACATGTGGGCGATCTCGGCCGGCAACCTTTTCACCGCGCTGGTCCACAAGTTCATCGCCAACCCGGACGGGAGCACGAAGCTCCCGGGCGCCTGGTTCTACCTTTTCTTCGCCGGCCTCTGCCTGCTGACCACAGTAGTTTACGTTTTTGTCGCCCGCCTCTATACGCCCAAGACCTATCTGCAGGATGATGCGCCGGCCGCCATCCCTTAAACCCGCCTTTGCCATGACCCGCTTACCTATCACCAAGACCCCTAAGGTTTATGTCGGCGGAGCCTTCATCCGTTCCGAAAGTGCGCGCACGTTTCCCCTCAAGGATTCCGCGGGAAATTTCTTCGCCAACATTCCGCAGTGCACCCGCAAGGACCTGCGTAACGCCATCGAGGCCGCCGCCAAGGCCGGCCCTGGTTGGTCCCGGCGCACCCCGTACAACCGCGGCCAGATCATCTACCGGCTCGGCGAGATGCTGGAAGCTCGCAAGGCCGACATGGCCGACGCTCTCGCCATTGGTG
>JACMJT010000133.1 GCA_014380505.1 Hyphomicrobiales bacterium
CTGGCGCAGAACAAGGCGACGGTTGATGGCGTCACGGCGCGGATGGATCTGGCGGCACAGGCGTTCACCAATCACTCTACGCCTGACAGCGTGCATGAAGCGTTCCATACGCTGCGCCATGCGCTGCACATGCGGCAAGGGCCATGGACGGACGAGGAAGCCACGCGCGTTCGCGCCATCCTTGAAATGGCGGCGCGTGATATTGTTGGCGGCAAGGGGCAGGCCTAAACCCGCTCTCCCTTGATGTAGACGCTGATGATGGTGCTGTCGGGGGGCCAGTGCTCGGGGGCAACGGGGGTGAGGTGGGCCTGAATGCATTTCCAGGCGCCATGCTCAAAAAGGTACGTATCGGTATAGTTTGTCATGCCGGTGGTTTCCACGCCATTGTGGCGCTCCGTGTGCTTGTTGGTGGCACGCACCAGCGCCACCGTGCCGTGGACCGTGATGAGTTCGTCGCGGGTATCCCAATAGATGACTACCTCGGGATCGAACAGGTTTGCCCAGCGCTTGAGGTAAGAGGCGCGGTCGATGCGCATGCCGTTGCTGGACAGGCAGATGAAGTCGGGATGCAAGATGGCATCATGCGAGGGCACGTCGTTGGTCACGTAATTATGAATGAAGCGGGCATTCAGGGCGCGGAGATAGCGCAATGCTTCGGGTGACTGGGTGTAGGCCAGAGTGGAATCCATTGTTGTGTCCTGTTTTGGTTAGGGAGCGAGTTTCCGTGCTATCTCGGCGGTGGCGTCGTCGGCCGGATAAAAGCACTCGATTTTCAACTGCTGCAAAGCGGCATCCGCCGGCATTGCAAAAGTCGTGAAGGTGGAAAAAAAGTCGAGCCGGAGGTAGCCCTTCTGAAGCTGCATTGTCATGATGGGCGAAGCCGCCTCTGGCGCCTTTGCGGGCTTTGAAAAAACCGACACCCCGGGATAAGTCATGATCTCACTCAGGAGTTGGGCTGAAACCCGGCTGCCCTCGGCCACCTCGCGGTGAAGAATCTGGATCATGCCGCCGGCGAACTCTTCCCAATTCACGATGAACTGGCGCAACGCCTTTGGATGGAAAACCGTGTGCATCGCGTTGTCGGCGATGGCGGGCTCCACATCGTAGGACTGGCGGAAAACCGAAAACATGCGCTTTGTCGCATCGTTGCGAAGGCGGATATCCCAGTGGCCATCGATAACGATGGCGGGATAGGGCTCCTGCTGCCGCAGCATGAAATCCAAGGCCTGGCGAACATAAGGTATGTTTTCGGCCGGCTGTTGGCGGTCGCCATAGGGCGGCACAAAACCTGCCGCGACATGCAGAACATTGCGCTCCTCAAGCGGCAGGTCGAGCGCCGTGCCGAGCAGTTGCACCATCTCGCGGCTTGGCTGCGAACGGTCAGACTCAAGAAAGCTCAAGTGCCGGGCCGAGACATTTGCCTGGCCAGCCAAGTCAAGCTGGCTGAGCCGGCGCTGCTGGCGCCAATGCCTGAGCAGATGGCTGAACTTGCCGCTTGCGGCCCGGTC
>JACMJT010000134.1 GCA_014380505.1 Hyphomicrobiales bacterium
GCTCCGGCAGGAATTGTCGGCGCCGGGCTATGTGCCGCGCACCATAGCCCTTGGCGCCAATACGGATCCCAACCAGCCGATCGAGCGGCAGCACCGCATCACCCGGCGTGTGCTGGAGGTGCTGGCGGAGTTCGGCCACCCGGTGGGCATTGTCACCAAGTCGGCGCTGGTGCTGCGCGACCTCGACATCCTCAAGCCCATGGCGGAGCGCAATCTTGTGAAGGTGGCGATATCCGTCACTTCACTCGATCCCAAGCTGTCACGGTCCATGGAACCCCGCGCGGCCACGCCGGCCAAACGCCTGGGCACCCTCGAAATGCTGTCGGCTGCGGGAATTCCCACGACCGTCATGGTAGCGCCCGTCATTCCGGCGGTGAACGACAGCGAAATCGAGGCCATCCTCAAGTCCGCGGCGGCGGCGGGGGTGCGCGAGGCGGGTTATGTTATGTTGCGTCTGCCGCTTGAGGTTAAAGAAATTTTCCAGGAATGGCTGATGAGCGAGATGCCGGACCGGGCGGCGAAGGTCATGTCCCTGATAAAGTCGGTGCGTGAAGGCAAGGCGAACGATGCAACCTTTGGCCGCCGCATGGTTGGAACCGGGCCCTACGCCTGGTCCATCGGGCGGCGTTTCGAATTGGCGTGCGCGCGGCTTGGTCTTAATCGTAATCGCAGGAAACTTGCGACCGATCAGTTCCGCCGCCCGCCACAACCCGGCGAACAGTTGACATTATTTCAGGAGCCTGCCGCCGCATGAGCCAGAAAGAAAAAGCCATCGCATTCCAGGCGCTCCATGCCAAGCCGGGCATCTTCGTCATTCCCAATCCATGGGACGCCGGCAGTGCGCGGCTTCTCGAACATCTGGGCTTTGCGGCGCTGGCCACGACCAGTGCCGGATTTGCGTTCTCAATGGCCCGCCCCGATGGCGCCATGTCGCGGGATGAAACGCTGGCCAATGCCCAGGCCATCGTCAATGCCACCGCCCTGCCGGTATCGGCTGATCTCGAAGGCGGCTTCGGCCCCTCGCCCCGCGACTGTGCTGAAACCATTGCGCTTGCGGCAGGAGTGGGTTTGGTTGGTGGATCGATTGAAGATGCAACCGGAGACAAGGGCAATCCGATTTTCTCACTTGAGGCGGCGGCAGAGCGGGTGCGGGCGGCGGCGGAGACGGCAAGGGCATTGGCATTCCCCTTCATGCTGACGGCGAGGGCGGAGAATTTTCTGCATGGCCGGCCCGATATCAAGGATACCGTTAAGCGCCTGCAGGCATTTCAACAGGCGGGCGCCGATGTGCTTTATGCGCCGGGTCTCGCCACGGTGGACGACATACGCGCCGTCACATCGTCGGTGGATCGTCCGGTCAATTTCCTGATGGCTGGCGGCCTATCGGTCGCCGAACTCGCAAAATTCGGCGTCAAGCGGGTCAGTGTCGGAGGTTCGCTGGCCCGCGCCGCGCTGGGAGCACTTCTGGGCGGCGGGCGAGAAATGCGCGAGCGAGGGACTTTCGCTTTTGCCGATGAAGCGCCGTCCTATGGCGAACTCACCAACATCTTTTCGCCCCGCGGTTGACGCTGCTTAAAAGCCCTGCCCATATGGGGCATGGGAAAGCGGGGTCCCGATTCGAAATTTGAAAAGGCCGCGATCGCGCGAGGAGCGAGCGTGGTGTGCGGCGTCGATGAGGCCGGGTGCGGGCCATGGGCTGGGCCCGTGGTGGCAGCCGCCGTCATTCTCGACCGCAGCAAAAGAACTCCGCGCGGAATAAACGACTCAAAACTGTTGAGCGCCGAAACCCGCGAGCGGCTGTTTGTCGAGCTTCAGGGCCGCGCCGTGATCGGGATCGGCATTGCGGAAGTCGAGCGGATCGACCGCGACAACATTCTCGTGGCAAGGTTATGGGCCATGGAGCAAGCGGTTCTAAGCTTGGCCGCTTTGCCGTGTATCGCACTCGTGGACGGCGACCGCGCGCCCGCTCTTGCCTGCAACGTCGAAACCATAGTTGAGGGGGATCGCCGCTCGCTGTCCATCGCCGCGGCCTCCATCGTCGCCAAGGTGACACGCGATCGCATCATGGTGGCGCTGCACCAACACTATCCGGACTATGGCTTTGCCCAGCACAAGGGCTATGGGACGGCTGAGCATCAGGAGGCCCTGGCCCGGCTTGGCCCCTCGCCCCATCACCGCAAAAGCTGGGCGCCGATCCGGGCTTTGCTTCAAGCCGTGGCGTGATCTTAATTCCACAACCCCCCTTTTCTCTCCATCACCGGCCTTGAGCCGGTGACCCAGACTGGATGGCAGGGTCAAGCCCTGCCATGGAGAGAACGCGAGCGCACCCGTTAACCACTTTTCCCGAATTCGATTCACGGCGAGTCCCCGAGGATTCATGATGGCTTTTCAAAGTCTCAGTGAGTTGCGTTCGAGGGCGTTCCATGGGTTATCAGACACGGCCAGACATAAGGCCGCTGCACAATAAAATACTCGTGGGCGATTGCCTGGCGGAGTTGCAGAAAATCCCGGCCGCCTCCGTCGATCTGGTGTTTGCCGACCCGCCCTATAATTTGCAGCTCGCGGGCGATCTCACGCGGCCCGACCAGAGCAAGGTCGACGCTGTCAACGATCACTGGGACAAGTTCGCCAGTTTTGCCGACTATGACAAATTCACGAGGGGTTGGCTCGCCGAATGCCGCCGCGTGCTCAAGCCCGACGGCGCGTTGTGGGTGATTGGCTCCTATCACAACATTTTCCGCGTCGGCAGCCTTTTGCAGGATCTGGGCTTCTGGATTCTCAATGACGTGATCTGGCGCAAAACCAATCCGATGCCCAATTTCCGCGGCCGCCGCTTCACCAATGCCCACGAAACACTGATCTGGGCGGCGAAGGACGCAAAATCGAAATTCACCTTCCATTACGAAGCCATGAAAATCTTCAACGACGATCTGCAAATGCGATCGGACTGGACGCTGCCGCTCTGCACCGGCGCTGAGCGCTTGAAAAACTCCAGGGGCGACAAGCTGCACCCCACGCAAAAGCCCGAAGCCCTGTTGCACCGCGTCCTGCTGTCATCTTCCAATGCCGGAGATGTGGTGCTCGATCCGTTCTTCGGCACCGGCACCACGGGAGTCGCGGCAAAACAACTTGGCCGCATCTTCATCGGCATCGAACGCGAGGAGGACTACGCCGAAGCGGCACTGGCGCGCATCGAAGCCACGGAACAATTTTCGGCGGAGGCCCTCAAGGTGACAACGGCGAAGCGGGCCGAACCCCGCATTCCCTTCGGTTCGCTGCTTGAGCGCGGCCTCGTCAAGGCCGGCGAGACGCTTTACGACCCGGCCCAGCGCGTCGCCGCCAGGATCAGGGCCGACGGCTCCATCGCCTGCCGCGATGCGTCAGGATCGATCCACAAGATCGGCGCCCATGTGCAAGGGGCCGAAGCCTGCAACGGCTGGACCTTCTGGCATGTGATGAAAGGCGCCAACCTCGTGCCCATCGACGTGCTACGCCAGCAGTTGCGGACGGAGATGGCTACCGTGGCCTAGACGATTTCCGGTTGCAGCGGCCCTCTCCCGGGTTTAGGTCCGGCGTCTGTACAGGAGACGCGCATCTTGAAAGCCCGGCAGCAGACTTCATTTCTCTTCGATCTCGATGGCACCCTCGTCGACAGCGTGTACGACCATGTGCTCGCCTGGTCCGATGCCTTGCGGGAGGAAGGAATCGATATTTCGGTGTGGCGGCTCCACCGCAAGATCGGAATGTCGGGCGACCTTCTCACCAAGGCGCTGGTCCGCGAAACCGGCCGCGAGCTGGACGAGGCGCAATTGCTGCGGCTGCGCCAGCTCCACGCCAA
>JACMJT010000135.1 GCA_014380505.1 Hyphomicrobiales bacterium
CCCGCTCGGTCTTGACCCAGATCATTTTCGAGGAAGAGAACAAGGGCACCAACTTGCTGCCCATCAATTTCCTCCGCCAGCTTATCCGGTTCTATGGCGATTCCATGCAAGCGATCGTTCCGGGCTTCCTCGAATTCTCGCTTGGCAACTTCGGAAAAGAACAGGAGAAGTTTCGCGCCCAGATGCTGGAAGCCTGGGGGGCCGATCCTTTCAAGGCCGTCCAGGACCATGCCCAGCGCAACATGGCGATGTTCAGCGACGCCATGCGGGTGTTCAACCCCCTCGCCGCCGCCATGGGTCAGACGGGCTTTCCAGCACCCGGTCAGAAACCTTCCACCGGCCAACAAGTCCCCGGCAAAGAGGACTTGCAGGCGCTTAAGGATCAGCTCTCGGCCATGCAACAGAAGCTTGACACCCTCGCCAATAAATAGGGCTTCCTGCTTCTTCTCATCATGGCCGTCCCCGGACTTGATCCGGGGATTGACACTCCATACCGTAGGCCGTCAGCGGATCATCCAGCCGCTGCTTTCATGGCGCTGTGAGTCACCGCTTCATCGATGCCGGGATCAACCTTGGTTTCCGGTGGCTTGCCGCGCTTGAACGAGGCGTCGAGTGCGGCAATGGCCTGACGCAATTTGGAAAGCTCCTCCGGCAAACCGTCCTCGAAATCCCGGACCGGATCGGCCTCGGGCTTAGGGCTCAGCGGTGCAATCACTGGCAGTTGCGCCAGGACGGACGCCGCCATGAAGTTTCCGGCGGCCTTTGTTTCGCGCCAAGGCGCCTCAAGGCTTGCTTCGCCGAATATATTACCCTGCAGGAAATCGATCTGCCATTCGCGCAGCAGTTCGGCATCCTCCTCGCTCTCCACCCATTCGGCCACGGTTTTGAGTTTGAAGGTGCGTCCAAGATCGATCAGTGAACGGACGAAATAGCGGTTGTCGGCATTGTTCTTGAGATCGCGGCAGAACGATCCGTCGATTTTCAGGATGTCGGCCGGAAGCGCCCGGAGATTGCGGAATGAGGTGTAGCCCGCGCCGAAATCATCGATGGCGACGGAACAGCCGAGACCGCGCAACTGCTCGACGAATTGCCGCGTTTCCTGAAGGTCGCTGAGCGCCACCGTCTCGGTAATCTCGACGATCAGCCGGTCCGTGACCCCCCTGTTGCTGGCGAGAATCCCGATGATCTGCGGATACCAGCGGGGATCGGCCGCCGTGGTGCCGGAGATGTTGAGCGACAGGCGCGCGTCCGGGTATTTCTGCAAGGCGGCGACCGCCATTTGCACCACCGCCCGGTCGATCAGGCGCACCAGGCCGAGCTTCTCGGCAACCGGGATCAAGTGGCTGGCGGCAATGGTTTCGCCGCCGGAATCGGTCATGCGCAGCAACGCCTCGTGAAACACGGGCTCGCCCGTGGCGGCCGAAACGATGGGCTGGAAAGCCAGTTTGAACCGGTCTTCCTTGAGGCAGTGGACGATTTCTGTGGCGCTGCGGGCGTTGAGCTTGCGTTCGGCGGTGCGCTGCTGGGATGGGCGGTAGATGACACAGCCATCGGAGGGCAGCCTGCGGGCTTCGGTCAAGGCTTCTTCGGCTCTAGCCATGGCGGTGTTGGCGTCGGCAGCGTGCCTGGGGAGCAGCAGCCCGCCGATCGACAGCAGCGCCCAAACGGGACCGTGGGCGGTTTCTATGACACTTTCGCGCGCGATCCCGAGGAACCGGTCGACCGCCGCGTTTACTTCCTCTTCGCCGCAGTGGTTGAGAATCACCCCGAACTTGGCTCCGGAGTAGCGCGCGATAGCGTCACCCGTGCGCACCACCTGGCGCAGGCGCCGGCCCATGTTGACGATGACTTCATCGGCCACCTCGAAGCCATAGGCTTCATTGACGACGGGAAGATTGTTGATGGCGGCAATGAGAAAGGCGCAGGATGTGCCGTCGCGGGCCGCCACCGCCATGGCCTCGCCGAGCGCTTCGGTCATGCGCCCCCTGTTCATCATACCGGTCAGGGGATCGCAGTTGCCGAGGAAGCTTAAGTGCTGATCGCGCTTGTGGCGGTCGTCGATGCGGCGCACCGTCCCATAAACCTCGACGGGCTTTCCATCGCGGCCGCCGAACCACTTGCCGTGGTCCTCGACCCAAACGCCAGCCCGGCCCATGCGGCCTTCGGGGCGGAACAAATATTCAATCTGGAAGGCAATGCCGCTGCCATCGTCGATGAGCGGCGTGCGCATCACCGTGTCATAGCGGCTGGTGAAATTGTCGGCATCGAGGAAGGCGGCAAAGGACCGGCCTGACCCCAACTGCGCGGTATCGCAGCCCAGCACGTCTCCGGCATTGGCGGACCAGGCGATTTCGTCGGTATCGATGATCCAGTGGTAGGCCGCCTCGCCCGAGGCTTCCATGGCGCGCCGGATGCGTTCGATTTCGTTCAAACCGGCGCCCACAGGCAGCGGCGCCACCAGCGGTGCAGGTTTTGCGGCGCGGCCCACGTCGAACAGGAAGGGTGATGCTGCTAGTTGCTCGCTCAAGGGGCCTCCGGACCGCAAATTATCGATTTTCCGCCTAAATCGCGGGTTCTCGATTGCTATCCCGGCAAGGTTAAAGAAAATCGAAAAATCTTTCCTTAACGGCGACGGGCCTCAGTATCCCAGCGCCAGCCCGTCCTTGCGGGGGTCGGAACCGCCCACTAGCATGCCAAGGCGGCGGTCGATGGCGATGGCCTGGCCGCCGCCCAAGGGTTCGGCTGGGGTCATGAGCCGATGCCCCTTCCCGGCAAGCCCCGCCCGCGCGGCCTCCGGCACCCCCTCCTCGACCAAAACCTCGCCAGCGCTTGGCACATAGCGCGGCCAGTCGATGGCCTCCTGGGGATCCATGCCATAGATGTAACGGTTCACCGCCACCGTCACATGGCCCATGGGCTGGTAATCGCCGCCCATCACCCCATAACTCATATCGACAAGGCCGTCTTTCTGCACCATGGCGGGGATAATGGTATGGAGCGGCCGCTTGCCCGGGCCGATGCAATTGGGATGGCCCGGCGTGGTTACAAAGCCTACGCCACGGTTTTGCAGGGCGATGCCTGTCCTGGGTGTGACAATGCCCGAACCAAAGCCGTAATAGACCGAGTTGATGAAGGATACCGCCAGACGGTCCCGGTCAACGACACTCAGATAGATGGTGTCCGATAACGGCAGTGCTGTCGCCACGTCGAGCGTCCGGTTCATGTCGATAAGGCCCGCCAGCCGCGCCGATGTTGTGGGGCTGAGAAGCTCCTGCACGGGAATCCCGGCGAATTCCGGATCGGCGATATGACGGTTGCGCAAACTCCAGGCGAGCTTCATCGCCTCGATTTCGAGGTGCATTCGCTCCGGGCTTGCCGGGTCGTGGCGCTTCAGGCTGAAGTTGCTCAGGATGTTGAGAGCGATCAGCGCCGTCAGGCCCTGCCCGTTGGGTGGAATTTCCACAATTTCATGGCCGGCGAACAGCGTTGAAATGGGTTCGACCCAACTGGATTTGCTCTGGGCAAAATCAGCGAGCGTCAGCAGAGAGCCGTGCTTGGCGAGATGGCTGACTATATCTTCGGCGATCTCGCCCTGGTAAAACGCGTCGCGGCCCTTCGCGGCAAGGATGCGCAATGTTTTTGCCAGCGCCGGGTATGCCATTGTCTCGCCCACCCGTGGGGTCCTGCCGTCTTTCAGGTAATGGATGCGGCCACCTTCGTCAGCCGCAAGCACCGGCGTATCCTCCGGCCAGTCGAAGGCCACGCGCGGTGTCACCGGCACGCCCTCCTCCGCCATGCGTATGGCAGGTCTCAGGCAGTCGCCCAGTGTCATGGTGCCATGGGCCTTGAGCAGCGCATCCCACGCATCGATGGCACCGGGAACCGTCACTGCGTGAATGCTGCGGGGTTTGATTTCCGTGAGGCCCGAGGCCTTAAGCCAGTCCGCATCGGCGCGAAGGGAAGCCCGGCCCGAGCCATTGAGACCACGGATCGTACCATCCGGCATTCCGATCAGCGCGAAGCAGTCACCGCCGATCCCGGTCATGGAGGGTTCCACAA
>JACMJT010000014.1 GCA_014380505.1 Hyphomicrobiales bacterium
CTCGAAGGTCGCAAGTGCCACTCCGGAACAGACCGAAGAGACGGCACCGACGACCACCACCGGAACCGCCACGGAGCAGGCGGTTGCCTCCACAGCGGCGACAACCGAAACTACAACGGCCGCGACCACCACAGAGCAGACCGCCTCAACGTCTGCTGCCGCAACCAACACAACCGCGAGCGACACCACCACGGAGCAGACAATCGCCGCCACAACCAGCACGGCAACCGAAATCGCCAAACCAAGGGACGGCCGCATCGTCATTCAGCCCGGCAACAATTTGTGGCGGATTTCCCGCGTGATCTACGGCAGCGGCACCAAATACACGGTGCTCTTCGAATCCAACAAGGATCAGATCAGGAATCCCGATCTGATTTTTCCGGGACAGGTGTTCATGACACCCGATGTCGTGCCACCCGAGACGATCGATCCCACGCGCCGCGATTCACTGAAGCCTGAGGAAGGCGGCACGGCTGGATGAATGAAAAGACGCCGCCGGGAGTTGCCGTAGCACCTGGCAACGATGGCAATCAGTGGGCCATTCTCAAGGACCTGCTGCCGTTTCTCTGGCCCCGGGGCAGACCCGATCTCAAAGCCCGCGTTGCCGTCGCCATGGTGGCGCTGGTTGTCTCGAAGCTGATCACCGTCGCCACGCCCTATTCGTTCAAATATGCAACCGATGCGCTGACCGCCAGCGGCAATGCCGCAGCCATCGCCGTCTCCGTCGCCCTGTTCATGGTGCTGGCCTATGGCGTTGGCCGCATCATGATGGTGGCGCTGGCTCAGTTCCGCGACGCCATCTTCGCCAAGGTAGGCCAGCGCGCGGTGCGCGAGCTTTCGATCCGCACCTTTCGCCACCTGCACACGCTGTCGCTCAAGTTTCATCTTGAGCGCCGCACCGGCGGGCTTTCGCGCATCGTCTCGCGGGGCACCGCGGGGATCGACACGGTGCTCCGCTTTTCGCTGTTCAACACCTTCCCGACAATTCTTGAGATCGGCCTCGTGGCGGGCGTTCTCGCCTGGTCCTTCGGCTGGATCTATGCAGCGGTGATCCTCGCAACCGTCGTCGTCTACATCGGGTATACCTATGCAGCTACCGAATGGCGCATCGCCATCCGCCGCACCATGAACGAGGCCGACAACGACGCCAACACCAAGGCCATCGACAGCCTGCTGAATTTCGAAACCGTCAAGTATTTCGGCAACGAGGACCATGAGGCCCAGCGCTACGACGTCTCCATGGCGAAATACGAGAAGGCCGCGGTGAAAACCTGGATTTCGCTGGCGGTTCTAAACGCCGGCCAAGCGTTCATCTATGCCATAGGCCTCACCATCGTCATGGCCATGTCGGCGCTGGCGATCGCGCGCGGGCAAGCAACCGTCGGCGATTTCGTCATGATCAACGCGCTGATGGTGCAGCTTTACATGCCGCTCAATTTCATCGGCTCCTCCTACCGTGAGATCAAGCAGGGCCTGATCGATGTCGAGCAGATGTTCAACCTGCTGAAGGTGAATGCCGAGATTGCCGACGATCCCGAAGCCGTGCCGCTCAAGGTGAAAAAGGCCGAAGTCGTCTTCGAGAACGTGAGTTTCGCCTACGACAAGGAGCGTCCGATCATCCGAGACCTGACGTTTCGCGTGCCGCCGGGCCATACGGTGGCCATCGTTGGGCCTTCAGGTGCGGGCAAATCGACGATTTCCCGGCTGCTTTACCGTTTCTACGATGTGAGCAAGGGCCGCATTCTCGTCGATGGCCAGGATATCGCCATGGCGACGCAAAAATCGCTGCGCGCCGCCATCGGCATGGTGCCCCAGGATACCGTGCTGTTCAACGACACCATCCGCTACAACATCCGCTATGGCCGCCCGGATGCGACAGACGAGGAAGTCGAGGACGCCGCCAAGCTCGCGCAGATCCACAAGTTCATTTTGAGCTTGCCCAAGGGTTACGACGCCATGGTGGGAGAACGCGGGCTCAAGCTCTCGGGTGGCGAGAAGCAGCGCGTATCCATCGCGCGTACCATTCTGAAGGGCCCGCCGATCCTGATCCTCGACGAGGCGACATCAGCACTCGATAGCCACACGGAGCAGGAAATTCAGGACGCGCTGCGCAAGGTGTCCAGGAATCGCACGACGCTTGTTATCGCCCACAGGCTTTCGACCGTGGTGGACGCCGACGAGATCATCGTTCTTGACAAGGGCCATATCGCCGAACGCGGCACCCATGCGCAGCTTCTGCGCAAGAAGGGAGTCTACGCCAGCCTGTGGAACCGTCAGCGCGAGGCCGACGAAGCGCGCAGCCGGCTTGAGCGCGCCAAGTCGAAAGAATCTGGAAAGACGATCGAGACCATGACTGAAACGGAACGGGATTTGCCGGAACAGGTCAGCGGTTAAGTCTGCCGAGCGCCACCGATTTTTCCGTGGCTGGCGCGAATTTTGAGAATCTGAACTTTCTTTGGCAGTTCGATCAGAAACTCGGCATCGCGTTCCAAATGATGAATGCGTGCAGGATCGCCGCCTGTGAAACTCGACATCGACTCGACACTCTCCCAATAAGATATCGTGATGAACTCAGTTTCTCCTTCGCGGTCCTCGCGAAACGTCCGGACACCCATCGCCTTCTCGACCAGCGGTTTGATGCCGGCTTCGTAGTTGTAGACCTCGTATTCGTCGGCTCGCTCCGGCCGGGTGCGACCGCGCCAGATGCGGGCGATCGTAGGGCCTTGGGTATCCATGAATCTCCTCCGGCGGCGGGTCACCTCGTCCTGAACGCTTCGTCACCAATTTGGTTGCAGCCTGCCGGAGGAAACCCCAGGAGCAAGTAACCAGTTACACACCGTGATCGCCGACGGGGTATTAAGCCTGTGGTTCAAATTCGAGCCTTATAAGCCGAAAATTCGAGGCAAATTCGACTCTGATTCCCTTTTGTTTACGTCTGAGGCTCAGGGTGACCCCATGAACCGGAAAGATCCCATTATGGGGTGGACCGGGAAGGACATGCGCAAACCGGCGGTGGAACAGCCGGTGGCGCAAGCGAATTCGGGGAGAGTCAAATGATTGTGACCACAATGGACGGCATCGCCGGGAGCATTACGGAGGAAACCCTGGGCGTGGTTCGCGGAACCGCGCTGTGGACCCGGCGCATCGTGAAGAACAGCATGGGTGGCATCCGGCAATTCCAGTTCAATGGCCTGCAGGAACTTGACCAAGGCCTGAATTCGGCCAAGGAAAGCGCCACCAAGGCAATGGAAGAACACGCCCTGAAGCTGCGCGCCGACGCTATCATCGGCCTCCGTCTCGAGGTCATCGAGATGAGCAACGGCGTGTTCTGCGTTAATGCCACGGGAACGGCGGTGAACACGGTGAAACTGCCGCAATCGGTTCCGGTCTTTACCGCAGGCCCGGCGGAAGATTTCGATCTCGACGTGTCTTTCCTGGCGGCGCGGCCGTCCTACGCGGGATCGGCACTACGGCACTAAAGTCTACAGCACCCAGACTACTGGACGGCACAGGGCACATGGACGATGGGGATCGTCCGTGTGCCCGAATTGCTTTGCAAAAACGCCTCGGCGCGCTAGATGACGCTCATGTCCATCGTCAACAGCATCCAGTCGGCCTTCGTGCCCGTCCATCGTGAGGGCTGGCGGTTTGTCGCCATTTTTGCAGCCGTGACCTTGCTTCTCTTCTGGCTGGACGTGGCGCTGCTGGGCTGGATCGGCGTCATCGCCACCGCCTGGTGCGCCTATTTTTTCCGTGACCCCGAACGGGTGACGCCGCTCCGTTCCGGACTCGTCATTTCGCCCGCCGACGGGCGCGTGAGTTCCGTCGAGCAGGTGGTACCTCCGCCCGAGCTTGATCTGCCACGCGAACCTGTGACCCGCATTTCGGTATTCATGAATGTCTTCGACGTGCATGTGAACCGCGCGCCCTCCGATGGCGCCATCAGGCGCATCGCTTACATACCTGGCGTATTCATCAATGCGGACCTGGACAAGGCGAGTGCGGACAATGAGCGACAGGCATTGACACTGGAGCTTGCCGGCGGACGCCGCGTCGGCGTCGTGCAGATTGCCGGACTCATCGCCCGGCGCATTGTGAAGTTCGTGGCCGAAGGCGATCATGTTGTGGCGGGCCAGCGCTTTGGCCTTATCCGTTTCGGCAGCCGCGTCGATGTCTATCTTCCGGCAGGGGTGCACGCCCTCGTCAGCGTCGGCCAGCGGGCCATCGGCGGAGAAACTGTTCTCGCCGACATGACCTCAGCCGAAAGCGAACGTTCGGCGCGCCGGAGCTGATGGTGGAGCGCGAACCCGAAATCGGCATCGAGAGGAACCTCCGCGGCGATCCGCGCCGCGCCGCCCGTTTCAAAAGGGTGCCTGTTCGTTATCTGCTTCCTAACCTGATCACGCTGATCGCCCTGTGCAGCGGCATCACTGCGATCCGCCTCGGCATAGAAGGGCGCTTTGAATTGGCCGTCGCCGCCGTCATCGTTGCCATACTGCTCGATGCCGTGGACGGCCGGCTCGCCAGATTTCTCAAAGGCACCTCGCGCTTCGGCGCCGAGCTCGACTCGCTCGCCGACTTCGTCAACTTCGGCGTGGCGCCGGCGATGCTTCTGTATTTCTGGTCGCTCAATCAGTTGCGAACGGCCGGATGGGTCATAGCGCTCGTTCTGGCAATATGCTGCGCGCTGCGTCTCGCCCGTTTCAACGTGGCGCTCGATGATCCGGACAAGCCAACCTGGGCTGCGGGTTTTTTTGCAGGCGCTCCAGCGCCGGCCGGTGCGGGCCTCGCCATGCTTCCCATGTACCTGGGCTTCCTCGGCGTGGTTGAAGACGGCCGCCAATATGCTCCGATATTTGGCCCCTACGTGGTGGCGGTGGCGTTGCTGATGGTAAGCCGCGTGCCCACCTATTCCGGCAAGAACCTCGGCCGCTGGATTCCGCGCGATCTCGTGCTCCCGATACTCGGTCTCGGCGTCTTCACCATCATTATGCTGGTCTCTTATCCATGGGAGTTATTGATCGTGCTGGCCGTGGCCTATCTCGCCATGATTCCCGTCAGTATCCGCTCCTATCAGCGTCACCGGAAAGCGGACGCCGAGGCCGCCGCGCGAAAACCATAGCGCATCTATCGCAAAACCCGGTCGAGATCGCGGCACAGGTCTTCTCCATTCTCAATTCCAACCGACAGGCGGAACACGCCGTCGCCGGCGAAGTCGCGGTAGCCATCGAGCGCTCTTGGATCGTGGCGGAACGTCGATTTCTGAATGTCGTCGGTGCCGATCCAGCATACAAGGCTCCGGTGGTGGCCGAGTGAGACGGCGTAGTGAACGATCTCCAAGTCCTTGATCATGCGTTCTGCCACGGCCGCGCCGGGTTCGTGTGTCTGGAAGGTCAGCATGCCCGAGAAATTGCGCATCTGGCGCCGCGCCAAATCATGCTGCGGATGCGATGCAAGGCCGGGATAGAACACCCGCTTCACGGCTGGATGGCCCTCGAGGTGGCGCGCCACCGTCAACGCCGCTTCCTCGTGGGCCCGCATGCGGATAGGAAGTGTTGCCGCGCCGCGCAGGATAAGCCAGGCATTGAACGGTGATAGCACACCGCCGAAATGGACCGTTGATTCCAGGTTGAGAGCAGTAAGATCCGATTTGCGGCCCACGACGGCGCCACCCATGGCATCGCCATGGCCGCCGATGTATTTTGTAAGGGAGTGCATCACGAAATCCGCGCCGAGTTGCAACGGCTTCGTTGCTATGGGCGAGGCGAAGGTCGAATCGACCACCACATCGCGCACCCCCGCCCCATGGGCGAGACCGGAGAGGAGGGTGATATCGCAGAGCCGCATGATCGGGTTGGCCGGCGTTTCAAGCCATAGCATTTTGGTGTTGGGGCGGATGGCGGCCCTTACCGCCTCAGCCTGTGAGGGATCGACAAAGGACACCTCGATGCCAAAGCGCGGCAGGGAGTCGCGCGCCAGTTCAGCCGTTCCGATATAGTTTGTATCGGTCATCAGCAGATGATCGCCCGCGCTGAGGCGGCCAGCAATCAGGGCGTGGGTGGCGCCGATACCGGAGGCATATGCCAGTGCTGCTTCCCCGCCCTCCAGCGCCGCAAGCTTATCCTCAAGCTGGCGCACCGTGGGACTGGCCTTGCGGGCATAAACGAAACCGTCATAGTCCTTTCTGTCCCGCGTTGAAAAACCCGTGAGTTCGGTGGGCGCGAACGTGACCGACATGACGAGGTTAGGAGAGGAGGCCCTGGTCGCGGGGTCGACGTGTTCGCCGGCATGAACCGCGAGGGTTTCCACATTCCAGTCCTGATTTCGTCCCGATGCCGGCATGAAACACTCCCACTCTTTCCTTCAATCCGTTGTGCCCTATGATGACCGCGGGTACACGAATCCGCAACCCATAGGACGGCCGAATACATGAGAGAATGGGACCAGCCCCACTGGAGCGGCAGGCCGCAGCCAAAACCTGATGGACGGCGGCGCCTCAAGCCCAATGTCTTTGCCCGGGTGGCGCGGCTTTGCGCGCAAAACTCCAACGTGGTCTTCATCGCCCTGTTGTTTTTCACAGCACTTGCCGTGAGCGTTGCCGCCTTGACCTTGCGGTTCG
This sequence comes from Hyphomicrobiales bacterium, assembly GCA_014380505.1. Next base: position 6,620 of record JACMJT010000014.1, read on the forward strand.
ACCCTGAAACACCGCCGCGTATTGTGCTCGATGCACGGACCCGCGTCGCCCAAGAGGCCCTCGAACGCAATTTCCCCGGCATCGAGACAAGTTTCGTGGCGCAAATCGAACTTGCGGACATGGATGCCGCGCGCGCCAAGGCAGTTGCCACCGCCGCCACGCTTTCCGGACGGACTGATCTTTTCGCCAATGCCTTCGTTCCAGGCACAGGCGCGTTCTACACGAAATATGCGATCCTGTTCCGCGATGCGGCTGGCGTGGAGGACACCGTAGCACTCGCTCTCGGGATGCAGCCCCTCTATCAGGCCTTGGGATCCGCCCCCGATTTGAGCGGGCTCGCAACATTGGTGAGCGAGATTGGCCGCGCGGTGTCCCAGGGCCGTTCGCCGCCGGGCCTCAGCGGGTTGTTGCTGGCGGCCTCCGCCGTGGTTGAAGGCGAGATTGAAGGCCAATCGAGGCCGATCGACTGGCCGGGGCTAGCGGGCCTTTCCGCCACCGTGGAAAGTAAGCGGTGGTTTGTCATTGCCACGCCGCTGCCGGAGATGGAGCGCGAAGCCGCGGCATTTGCGGCCGCCACCGCGACGCCAGATCAGGGGCTTGAGTGGTATTTTCCGCCGGACGCCCAAGCCGGCGATACCGATACCCTCCGTGATCTGATCATTCCCGCTGGTTTGGCCTTGCTGGTTTTACTCGCCATCCTGGGCCTGGGTCTCGGTGCTATGAAGTTTGCGATTCCCGTCGTGCTAACGGCTTTCGCCACCCTGTGCCTGACGGCAGGTGTTGCCTGCTTGATAGCACCCGAACTCGATGCCGTGATCTGGTCCTTCGCGCCCGCCTGCCTAGCGCCTGCCTTGCTGTTCAGCATTGTGCTGGTCCTCGCCCATATTCAGTCACGCCTGCGGGGTGCCAAACCGCTGACGGCGATCATGCTGGCGGCCCATCGCAGCGGACTGTTGCTGGTGACGCTGGCGGTCATATCGGAAGTCTTCTGGTTCACCTGGTTTTTCCGCCAACTGCCGTCATTGGCGGAAACTGCTGCCATCGGCGCCATTGCCATTGCCGTAGCTTTTGCATTGTCGCTGACGCTGCTGCCCGCCGCACTCGGTGCCTTGGACCGGGGCGGGGAGGTAGGCCGGCATTGGCTGGATAGGGGGGTGGCACAACCCTCAGGCCCTAATTTCCGCAATGGACGGCAGATCGTCGTGCTGCTCGTCGTGGCGGCGTCGGTGTTTTGTGGGGTCTTTGTGCCGGGATTGCGGTTTGGCGATGCGCCCCGGCGCGCGGTGCAAACAGCGCCTCTCGATACGCCAGTCGCCCAGGACGCCGTACACTTTCTCGTGGAATCTGGGGATCCGGCGCGCCGCGCCGTCGAAGAACTTGCCAAGCTGCCGCAGACGGGCGCCATCCGTTGGATCGAACAGTTCTTGCCCACCGACGCCGAACGCAAGTTGCACCATTTGCGCCAGCTTGAGGGCTTCCTTACAGACTTGCCTGCGTCCTATGAATCATCCGCCGAAACACTGCCCGGCGCCACCTTCACGGCGCTGGAAGCGGGCTTGCGCCAGATCTCGGACGATCCGGCAACAGCGCCAGACCTGCGCGAGGCCAGCCACCGGCTCCGCCGGGCCTTCAGTCTCTATGCCAACCCCGAGTTGCCGGCGCCGGGCCGCGTCAAGGCCCTCGAAGCAGCTCTATTCTCGGACCTCGGAAATCTTTCAAGCACAGCGGGTCAACTGGCCGGGCTTGGCGCGCCCACTCTTGCCGATCTCGATCAGGCGCTCCGCCAGCGGTTCGTTTCGGCGAACGGCCTTTGGCGCATCGAAGTTCTGCCCAAGCCCGGCGTGCGCCGCCTGGCCTTTGCCGGAGCCATGCGGAAATTCTCGGCCCAGGCAGCGGGAGCGCCCGTGGTGGCGCTCGCCCGGAGCGAAATCATGCACCATGAAACGGCAATCGCCCTGGCTTTCGCCTTCGCCGCCGCGGCTGCCGCGATCCTGCTCTATCTGCGCGACGTGTGGGACTGGATCACCTCCCTGGTTCCGTTGCTGTTTGGGATTTCCTTGTCGGCGGCGGTGGCCGCCGCGACAGCGCAAATCGTGCTGCCCTCCGCCTTCGCGGCAGCGATTACAGCGATGCCCCTCTGTCTTTCCATGTCGATCCTTCTGATCCTTTGGGGACGGCAACGGCGAGAGTCCGCGACCACAACGGACACATCGTTTCGCGCAGCCGTGCTGCCGCCCTTGACATTTCTTGGGGTGGCAGCACCCCTGATGTTATCGGAAAATTCTCCGGTAGCCGCATTCGGCCAGGCCTCGGTACTGTTCCTCGCCGCCACCATGGCCGTCAACTTCATCGTTGTGCCCCAAGCCTCCGCTTGGGCCGATGCCCTCCGGCGCTGATCAGGCCAGCGTCTTCAGCTCAAGCATTCGCTGATCGAGATCAAGCGCCGCCATGATTTCGGCGGCGATATGCCGGGCCGTGAGCCCCGCTTGCTCGTATTGTTCATTCGGCGTGCCATGGCCCACAAAGACATCCGGCAAGAACATCGTGCGGACTTTGCAGCCCGTCGAAAGCAGGTTCGCGCCAGCCAGATGGTGCAGCACCTGGGTGCCGAAGCCGCCAATGGAGCCCTCCTCGATGGTGAGCAAAATCTCGTGGTTCTGCACCAGGCGTTTCACCAGTTCGTGGTCGAGCGGCTTGGCGAAACGCGCATCAGCCACAGTTGCCGAAAGGCCGAGGGAGGCCAAGTGCTCCGCCGCCTTGAGGCACTCGGCAAGCCTGGCTCCGAACGACAGAAGCGCCACCCTGGAGCCGGACCGGATGATCCGTCCACGGCCGATTTCCAGTGGCAGCCCGCGCTCTGGCAGATCGACGCCCACACCTTCGCCGCGCGGATAACGGAAAGCGCAGGGACGGTCATCCAAAGCCGCCGCCGTGGCAACCATGTGCACGAGCTCCGCCTCATCAGCCGCCGCCATCACCACCATGTTGGGAAGGCACGAGAGATAGGAGACGTCATAGCTCCCCGCGTGGGTGGGGCCATCCTGGCCGACAAGGCCGGCCCGGTCGATGGCAAAGCGGACGGGAAGTTTTTGCAGCGCGACATCGTGCACGACCTGGTCGAAGGCGCGCTGCAGGAAGGTGGAATAGATGGCGCAGAAAGGTTTGAATCCTTCGGCTGCCAGCCCCGCGGCAAAGGTCACGGCATGTTGCTCGGCGATGCCCACATCGAACATGCGCGTGGGGTACGCCTTGCCGAATTTGTCGAGGCCGGTGCCAGATGTCATGGCGGCGGTGATCGCCACGATCCTCTCGTCGCGAGCTGCTTCGGCGATCAGCGAGTTGGCAAAAACCGAAGTGTATGTCGGCGCATTCGACGTACTCTTTTTCAGTTCTTTCGTCTCTGGATCGAAACCTGCGATGGCGTGATATTTTTCGGTATCGGGTTTGGAGAACGGGTGACCCTTGCCCTTTTCGGTGATGACATGGACGAGAACAGGCCCAAGAGTTTTCGCATCGCGCACATTTTGCAGCACCGAGACCAGCGTATCCATATTGTGGCCATCGACGGGCCCAACATAGTAGAAGCCAAGTTCTTCAAAGAGGGTGCCGCCCGTGAGCATGCCGCGCGCAAACTCGTCGGCCCGGTGGGCGGCGGTGCGCAGCGTCCTCGGGAATTTCCTGGCAAGCTGCCGGGCAATATCCCGGAGCGACAGGAAGGGCCGCGAAGACACCAGCCATGAGAGATAGTTGGTGAGCGCGCCAACGGCGGGAGAGATCGACATGCCGTTGTCGTTGAGAACAACGATGAGACGGGTGTCCATGGCGCCCGCATTGTTCATCGCCTCATAGGCCATGCCCGCACTCATGGCGCCATCGCCGATCACGCAGATGATATTGTGATCTTGCCCGCGGAGGTCGCGTGCAACCGCCATACCCAGCCCGGCCGAGATCGACGTGGAACTATGGGCCGCGCCGAAATGATCATACTGGCTTTCGGTCCGTTTGGTGAATCCATAGAGGCCGCCGCTCTTGCGGATGCCGCGGATTTGCTGGCGCCGACCCGTGAGAATCTTGTGGGGGTAGGATTGGTGGCTCACATCCCAGATCAGGCGGTCATCGGGCGTGTTAAAGACAAAATGCAGCGCCACCGTTAGTTCGATCACGCCAAGGCCTGCGCCGAAATGGCCGCCGCTGACGGAGGCCGCGTCGATGGTTTCAGCGCGCAGCTCTTCCGCCAACGGCACGAGCTGGGAAACCGTGAGATTTCTCAGGTCCGCAGGTACAGCGATCGTGTCGAGCAGGGGTGTCGGTATGGTCATCGGACCTCGTAAAAGGGGGCAAACATGGGCTTGATCTTAGACCCTTCACCCCTATGGCGAAAGCCGCCAGTTCTTGCAAAAACTTTCCAAAAATGTCATGAACACGCCATGTGCTTTCACCTGACAGCATCGGGGTTGATCATCCCCCTCTGGTCGCGCACCGGCTATGACGAGGTCATGCTGCAGTGTGCCCGGATCGGCTTCAAGCCGTAGCTCTCGTTTTCCGTTTCGATAAACCCGGGACCTTTGCGGGGCTCGTCTTGCCGCTTCCTGTCTGGAGAACACCATGACCGTCCATGCCAAGAACATCAACATAGCCGAGATCGTCCAGCACGACATCGCCCATCATTTTCATCCGTTTACGGATCATAAAGCCTTCCACGCCGGCGGAGGGCCCCGGGTGATGACCCAAGCCGACGGCGTGTGGATATGGGATGCCAATGGCAACAAGCTGCTCGACGGCATGGCGGGCCTGTGGTGCGTGAATGTCGGTTACGGCCGCAAGGAACTGGCGGAAGTGGCCTATCAGCAGATGCTCGATCTGCCGTACTACAACACGTTTTTCAAGACCACGACGGTGGCGACGACCGAGCTTGCCGCCAAGGTATCCTCGCTGATGCCGAAACGCTTTCAGCACATTTTCTTCACCAACTCCGGCTCGGAATCGAACGACACCATCGTGCGTTTCGTGCGCCACTACTGGAAACTCAAGGGCAAGCCCTATCGCCAGCACTTTATTGCCCGGCGCCGGGCCTATCATGGCTCTACCATAGTGGCGGCGAACCTTGGCGGCATGGAAGGCATGCACGGGCAGGGGGGCACGGTGCTGCCGGGTTTCCACCACGTCCAGCAGCCCCATTGGTTTGACTTCGGCGGCGACAAGACGCCCGAAGAATTCGGCCTCGACGCGGCCGCCGATCTTGAGAAGAAGATTCTCGAACTGGGGCCAGAGAATGTCGCGGCCTTTATCGGCGAGCCCGTCCAGGGGGCGGGCGGCGTACTCATTCCACCCTCGACCTATTGGCCGGAAGTGCAAAAAATCTGCCGCAAGTACGGCATTCTCATCGTCTCCGACGAGGTGATCTGCGGGTTCGGCCGCACCGGCAATTGGTGGGGCTTCGAGACATTCAACTTTGAGCCCGACATTGTTGCGATGGCCAAGGGCCTGTCGTCTGGCTACCAAACCATAGGCGCTGTGGCTTTCGCCGAACATCTGATCAAGGATTTCTTCGGGCTCGGCGGTGAATTCTACCATGGCATGACCTATGCCGGCCATCCCGTGGCCTGTGCAGTGGCTCTCAGGAACATCGAGATCATCGAGCGCGAGAAGCTGGTGGAACGGGCGCGCGAGCTCGGCCCCTATTTCAGCGCGGCGCTGGCCAGTCTCCGCGATCATCCCATCGTTGGCGAAACTCGGTCGGTCGGCCTCATCGGTGCGTTGGAATTGTCCAGCAACAAGGCCAAGCGCAGCCGGTTCAAGGAGCCGGGCCGCGTCGGCGTCATCTGCCGCGAGCACTGTTTCCGGAACGGTCTGATCATGCGCGCCAACTGGGATACCATGGTGCTGTCGCCGCCCTTGATTATCACCAAAAAAGAAATCGATGAAATAGTCAGACTGGCGCGGCTGGCGCTTGATGCCACTTATAGGGACGTGAAAGTTGAAATGGTCTGATCCAAACGATAATTAAAACCAGGGAGTAAGAAAATGCCGACATATCGTCCGAGTTTCCGGACCAGCCGCCGCTCGATGTTGAAAGGCACCGGCGCGTTCGCCATGGGAGTCACTATGCTGCCGCGCATTTCCACGGCGCAGGAAGAAGAGAAATCGCTGAACCTCTACAACTACGACACCTATATCGGTGAAACCACGCTCGCTGACTTCGAGGAGGCCACAGGCATCAAGCCCAAGATGGATCTCTTCGCCGACATGGATGAACTGTTCGCCAAGTTGAAAGCGGGCAACCCCGGCTATGACGCCATTGTGGTCGCCAATGATTATCTTGAGCGCATGGTCAAGGCCAACATGGTGACGCCGCTCGACCACTCGAAAATCCCGAACATGGCGAATATCGATCCGGATTTCCTCAATCCGACGTTCGATCCCGGCCGCAAGCATTCGATGCCCTACCAGTGGGGCACGATCGGCATCGGCTACCGCAAATCGGCCATGGGTGGAGTAGCCGTGGACAGTTGGAAAGTGCTCATGGACTCGGATGCTTTCTCCGGCAAGATTTCACTTCTTGGCGATGCCCAGAATGTGATCGGCTGCGCCCTAAAATATCTTGGCTACTCATTCAATGCGACGGACCCCGCCGAGCTAAAGAAGGCCGAAGAATTGCTGATCGCCCAGAAGAAGCACATCAAGGTATTTGCCGACGACAACGGCCAGGATCTTCTTGCTTCGGGCGAAGTGGTGGCATGCCAGGAATGGAGCGGCGACATCGCCCAGGTCATGTTCGAAGATCAGGATCTGGATTATGTAATACCGACGGAAGGGTCCAATATCTGGGAGGACACCTGGGCAATCCCCGTGGGAGCGCCCCATCCCGACAATGCCCACGCTTTCCTCAATTTCGTCCTTGATGCGGAAAACGGCAAGAAAATCACCGAGTCTATCAAGTATGCGACACCAAATCTTGCCGCTCGGAAGCTGATGCCGCCGGAACATCTCAGCAATCGCGCGATCTATCCTCCCCCGGAAGTTCTCGCCAAGTGTGAGCCTACCATCTATCTGGGCGAAGAAGCCGCCAGGGTGAGAGATGAGCTCTGGACCCGCATCCAGGCGGCCTGAGATCCGGATTGTCTGAGGCGGGGGACGGCGGTTGCCGTCCTCCGCTTTTCTGCGCTAGCATTGAACCGGGCCGGGGGACCGCGCATC